>JADYZS010000048.1 GCA_020853075.1 Anaerolineae bacterium
AGAAGCTACGGGGCACAATGAAACATGCCTTCCCTTTAGGAGAAATCATCTTCACAGCGAGCGCCATAAAAAGGGTATAAATGTTCGTATATCCGTTAACCTGCCCTGAGACGATCTTCGCACGGGGGTCGTTGCTATTGAGCTTGAAATAGGGAGGGTTAGCAATGATGTGATCGTAAAGACGATATGGCCCTTGATCTTCTGGGTCATGTACCTGGAACAGAGAAGGCTGAACAGCTAACGTGGAGTCAAGGACGAAATCGCGCTCATGCACGCATGTATGGACTGTGATACCATGTGCTGCGGCGCGTTTGGCGGCCAGTTCTAATAGTTCTCTAGCAATTTGGCACAGTTCTCCGTCAATTTCATAACCGTCGATCCAGAATTCAACCGGTTGCTTCTCAGCAATAACGCGCTCGATCAGGGCACAGGCTAGTGTGCCTGAACCAATTGACGGTTCCAACACTCTATCGCCGTCTCTAATTGGCCCAAGTTGCCAGGCCATAAACCGCGCGACAGCAGAGGGCGTGAGAAACTGCCCACGCTGTTTGCGGTCCATTTCAGATCGCCCTGCCAGTACAATTTCGCCGATCTGGAGGCTACGTGATACGAGGTCTAGTGAACTATCTCTCATCTTTGTGGTTAGCCCATTTGATGGCAATGACGTGTAAACGAACGCCGAGCCAATCATCCTTCATAACCCTAGAACAATTTTACTACAATCTTGCCATTGCGCAAACCGCAACCATCATTTCCGCGCACGAAGGTGTAGGGGCATTCAATTGAACGCCCCTACAAGGCAAATATGTATAGACAGTCTCAACTCTGTTCGTAAGCCTTCAAGAACTCATCGCGTGGGATTCCCGCCTGAGTGCAAATGACTCGTAGGGTTGAGCCTTTAATCCGAAGATGGTTGGGCATTGTTAATGTTGTGCGCGTGCCATCAGCATTCTCGCGCACCATTGAGATGTGTTCTCGCTCGCGAACCACGCGGAATCCCAACACTGCAAACGCCTTGATGACCCTTGCTTTGGGAGCGTCAACGGGGAACCTGGGCATCAGATGGCGACCCCTGTTTCGGCTATACAAGCCTCCAATACGGTTGATTCCCCTTCCAACATATCCTGCCCAAAGGTCTCAATATGGAAGCGGATGGCCGATTTCACGTCGGCCAACGCTTCCTCGTAGGTATCACCCTCACCGACAACGACCCCTTTCAGACCCAGGGGATAGGCCACGTAGCCGTCGGGATGCTTCTCAACCACAACCTTGAATTGTTTCATATGTAACCACCTCCTCTTCCCCTCCATTCTACCACCACCGCGCGCAAGCCGCAACCACCATTTCCACACACAAAGATGTAGGGGCGTTCAACTGAACACCCCTACGATGGTTGCTATGGCGAAACGACCCTTGTAGGTTAGAGTTGGTCTAGGTGGCCCAATCCATTGGAGGGGGAGGGGTGAAATCAGAGGTAATCGCCACGGGCCGGCCTTCTTTGGCAGAGGTGGCAATGGCGTTCAGGATCTCAACCACGTGGGCCGCCTGCGCGCCCGTCGCGCGCTGGGGGCGCCCGGCGGCGATGGCGTCGCTCATCTCTATCAGGGCTCGCCCCCATTCGCAACCCGGATAGGGCTCTTTTACAAGGGGAACCGGCTCATACTTCTTGCCGAACTCGGCAAACTCCAGGTTGGCGTCGAAACTCTGCCAACTGGACATATAGAGCGACCCCAAATCGCCGTGGAACTCAATGCCCGTCTGCTTGTTGTGAAAGCCAAAGTAGAAGTTCGTGGTCAGGCGCACCACCGTGCCGTTGGCGAGTTCAACGGCGGCGACGACGAAATCCGGCGTGCTGATGTGGAAGGGGACGCCCTCTTTTGTCACGCGATCTGGATGGAGTACCTTGCCAAAGGCGGTGGCCCGGCGCGCCGGGCCGAAGAACGTCGTGAGGACGGTCAGGGGATAGACGCCAACGTCAAAGAGAGGGCCAACCTCGTAAAACGGCCCAGGGTTCGGATGCCATGCCTCAATCCGGCCCCAGTTGACTTCGGCGTAAGCCAGGCGCACCTGGCCCAGCCGTCCCTCGCGAATTGCTCTCCAGGCGGTTTGCTGCGCCTCGCCCAGAAAGGTGATGGGCGAACAACTGAGCCGCCGCCCTTTCGTCGCTGCCAGTTCCACCAAAGCCTTCGCTTCGGGATACGTCAGGGCCAGTGGTTTCTCACTGTGGACGTCCTTGCCCGCGTTGAGGCTTTGGGTGATGACCGCCACGTGCGCGTGGTGGATCGTCAGGTTGAGCACCACGTCCACCGATTCGTCGGCCAGCAACTCATCCAGCGAGGCATAGGTTTTGCCGCCGTATTTAGCGACGAAGTCCGCGGCGCGCTGGGGGATAACGTCCGTCGCGCCTACCAGTTCAATCTGCTGATAAGGCTTGAGCGTCTCGGCGTAGGGCCCGGCGATGTTGCCGCAGCCCACGACCGCGACTCGTAATGTACCTGTTTTGCTGTTCACGAGGCTCCTCAATAATAACACAAGTGACTCACCACAAAGGCACAAAGTATCTGATATGTTTTTGTGTCTTCGTGGTAAGACTTTATTATCAGCTCTCGGCCACGGCCTGGAGCCTTTCCTGATCCAGGATGGTGATACGCTTGCGCCCGATATCAATCAGGCCCTGGGATTTGAGGTCGTTGAGGACCTGGGTGGCCGTCTCGCGGTAGGTTCCCACGGTCTCGGCCAGGTCCTGGTGGGTCAATCCGGAGATGGTGAGGCTGCCTCGCTCTTCCGCAAGGCGTAAGAGGAGGGACGCGAGCCGGGCCGGAATCCCTTTGAACGCCAGGTCTTCCAACCGCGTCTCCGCCTCGTGGAGCCGTTTGCCAGTGATTTCCAGCACGCGCAGAGCCAACTGGGGTTTGTTCAGGATGAGCCGTTCCAGGTCGTTGCGGCTCATCACGCAGATCAGGCAGTCCTCCACGGCTTCGGCGAAGGTACTGTGCAGTTGCTGGCCCAATAGCGCCATCTCGCCGAAGAGAGTCCCCGGCCCTAGCGCACTGATGACGAGTTTCTTCCCTTCGGGCGAGATGCGGTACAACTGCACCTGCCCTTTCTTTAGAATGAAAAGGACCTCTCCCGTCTCTTCAGGGCGATAGAAAACCCGCCCCTTGGGCACGCTGGACATGGTGGTAACCCGATCCAGCTCTGCCATCTCTCGCGCGGAGAGGTCCTGAAACAACTCTATGTCGGACAGATAACCTAGTTTGTCGGGCATGGCCGTAGTGCCTCCCTGTGTCTGGGAGCGCCCGGCGCAGCCCTAGCGAATACATCCCGGCACAGGGCCTAATCCCATCTCTTGGCCGAGGGCCGCGCTCAAGCGTTGGAACAACTCAAGGCGACGCGGGTTGCCGAGCCAGGCCACGCGCCCATCCAACAGATAGGTGGGCGTGGCAAAGACCACATCGGGCCACTTTGCGCCGGGCTCCTCCAGGTCAATGAGCTCAACCTGCACGTCGGGCAGCGCGCCTGCGATCTCCCTCGCGAGATCGCGCGCAATGTCGCAGTTGGCGCAGTGCTTAGCAACGTAAATCTGTAAGAATACCATCGGTTCTCCCACAGGTAGCGACCTTCTCCTTCCGGTCGTACAAGCCGCTTCAGTCTAGCACCGGCCCTGAGAGGAGTCGGTAACGAGGCTCACGGCAACTCTCTTCCCTGGGAGACCCAACGTGCGGTGATTATACTGCCAAAGAGGATGATTGGCAAGCCTCGCGAGGCGGGGGCGTACCACCAACCCCAAGCGGGTCGCCATCGGGCCGCCCCTACCATGAGGGAAAATCCTACCCTCCCGCGCGTCGCACCTGGTAGGCATAGGTCGCGGTCTCCGTCGTCGCGGGGGCCAATGCGCTGATGATGAGCACGGCATCACGGCCACCGTCCAGACCGGCCACCGTCCAGGTTCCCAGGCCGTCCGCGCCCACGTCCAGCCGTCGCACAACCTGCGCCTGTCGCCCGCTCCGCTCCACCACCTGCACCAGCCATCGCTGCGGCAGGCGGTTGTCGGTGCGCAGGAACCCCACCGCCTGCCAGTCGCCACCTCCTGCCTCAAAGTCTTCGTGGTAGCCGATCTCCGGAACGCTCACGTCGTCTATGAGGATGCCGGGATAGTTCACCGCGTCGTCGGTTACGTATTCAAAGCGCACCAATACCTGCCGTCCGGCGAAAGGCGTCAGGTCGTACTCTTCCTGCACCCACGCCGGTTCCCCGCCACGCCCGCTGGTGCCCGTGAGCCCCGGCCCGAAGGCGTTGCCGACGGGGTTGCGGGTGGTGGTGAAACGGCCCGGCAGGATCGTCCAGGTCGTGCCGCCGTCGGCGGAGACCTGAGCATAGGCATAGTCAAAGCCGTCCTCCAGGCTGTACCAGACCCATGCCGTCAGCGTGGCAGAGGAAGCATTGCTCAGGTCAAAGCGGCGCGTCAGGTGGGCGTCGCTGTCGTCGGCACGGTTGCCCCAGAAGGCGTAGCGGCCACTGTGCGCGCCGGTTGCCACCAGCCGCGTCGTCGTCGTGCCGGTGAAGACGATGGTGACATCGCCCGCTCCGGCGAGGGTGACGTATTCTGTCGCATAGGGGGGCAATTCGCCCTCTCGCTGCACCGGATAGGTGCGGAAGGTCGTGGACGGGAGAACCCGGCGCAAGTCAATATCCTTGTAGCCGAAGCGTCCGGCCAACAGCCTTACGTCGTCCAGCAGGTTCGCGACGACCCAATCGGCGAAGACGTCGTCAAAACGTTCCGGGTGACCGCCCGCGGCCAGGGCGTCATCAAAGCCGGCCGCGCCGTTCAAAGGAGAAGCGATGACGGCCCGCGTGGTCGTCTCCCCGAACCGCTCCAGGAAGTAACTCATGAAGAGGTAAGCGCCCGCGTAGTGGGCAGCGTTGCCTTGCGGGCTATCGGTCCAGGTGGTCAGTTGCGTCTCCGGGGAGCGAGTGAACATGAACGCGGTCCCGCCGAGATCGTAACCGTTGATCTGCGCCGCCAATTCTGACATCCCCTCGTTGACCCAGGTATCCTCGTTGCGGTCTTGATACCAATGAATCATGTGCTGGAACTCGTGGGCCAACACGCTGTCGTAGAAAGTGGTGTTGGGTTCCAGGCCGTCCAGGCTGACGTAAAACATCTCCTTCTCGTTGGAGTAGGGGTTTGCCAGACGCGAGTACTCGTCCGCAGAGGAGTAATAGCCGGCGATGGAAGCGCCGATTCCCTTCGCGTGCAAGATGAAGAGGTGCGGGTCGCCATCCACACCGAGCGTCCACTCGCTCCCGAAGAACTCGCGGTTGCGCGGGTAGGTCTCCTGTTCAAAGCGGAGGGCAGAACGTTCCAGGTCTCGCTGGTTGACCTCTTCGCCTTGCTGTACCCAGATATACAGGTGGTCGGTTACGTAACGCAGTTCCGCGGTGATCTGGAAATGGCGGTTGTTGTCCTGGTCACTGACCCAGAATACCTCGGTGTCGCCCAGGCGATAGGCTTTGGGCGTCTCGCGCACCACTTTGGGTATCGGGCCGGCCTCTGGCCGCAATCGCTGCGCCAGGTCGCGCAGGTCACGCGGCGGCACTTCCACGCGCTTGAGAAGCGCCACAGTGTCGGCGGCTGCCGCTGGCGGCGGTGAGGTCGCGGTGGGAGTCTGCCCGCCGCTCGCTGTTGGCGTTGAGGGGGGAGTGAGAGAGGGCCGCGCGGTGGCGGTGGGGAGGGGCATAGCCGTGACTGGCGGGATCTCAGTAGCCGTCGCGGTGGCGATGGGGCGGGCCGTTACCGTGGGTTCTGGCGCGGACGAGCGGCTGCTCACGATGAAGAGAGTCGCGGCAGACCCGCAGACGCAGAGCGCGGCGCAGCCAATCAGCAGGGCCACCAACGCCAGAAGCAGCCACAGGCTACGACGAGAATTGCTCACATCGGGCTCAATCACAACTCACGGCCATTGGGCTCAACCACAGGCGGGGGCCTCTCTCCCGTTGCCTGAGGAACACTCGTGGGGACCGGACGCGCAGGGGCAGATGCCTCGCCCATGATCGCCTGGCGGCTCAGAGCGGCTTCCAATGTATCGCCACGCCGCACCAGATAGGGGGGGATACCGCTGGCAATCAATTCCGCGAGGACCGCGTCGGGCGGCTTCGTGCGCCCGAAGGTATCGGCGGCGACGACAATGGCGACAGAGCGGAGGCCCCGCCGCCCTAACTCGCGCAGCGAACGCACCCAATCCTGGTCGGGCGAGGCGGTGACAGCGATGATAGTGCTGTGGCGGCTCAGGTAGCGACCCTCCGCCTCCAGGACCTGCGAGAAGGCTACCCGCCCATCGGCCCGAATCACGGCCAGCGTCTCCAGAATCTTCGTCAATTGGCGCTCGCCGCGGTCGGCCTGGACAACCTCCCGCTGGCGCGCGTAAGAGATCAAGCCCACCGCGCGGTTGCGGGCCAGGAAATGCTTGGCTAACGACGCCGTCACGGTGACGCCATACTCCTCGGTGGTGGGGAAGATCTGGAAAGAAGGCTTTTCCGCGGTCCAATAAGCCTCCGGGGTGAGGCGACGCGGCTGCGATAATTCGCTGCGGGCCGCGCTGAAGTGCATCTCTCCGTCCATGTCCAGGAAGAGCCAGATGTCGGCAGAAGGGTCCAGTTCAAACTCTTTGACGATGAGACGTCCAGTGCGGGCTGTGGAGCGCCAATGGATGCGATTAAAAGAATCGCCGGGCTCATAGTCGCGCACGCCGGAGACGTTGGTGGTGATATGGTGGGTGCGCCGCTGCATCGCTTCGCCGCCGGTCAGTTGCCCCTCCTGGGGCGAGAAGGCCGGAAGGTCTATGGTGGCCGGATAGACGATGAAGGGCGCGGTGGCAGTGATGGTGCGCTCTATGCGGAAAAGGCCGAGGGGGTCGCCGCTGGCAATAGACATAGGGCCGAGGGTGAAGCGCCCCCGCAGCTGGCAGATGGTGCGCACCGACCAGCGTCGCTTTCGGTTTGCCATCAGCGAGGTTACGACCTGGCTGGCGTGATGCCCCGGCAGGTCAGAATAATCTCGCACCTCCAGCCACAGTTTGGGGAGGCGCGAGAGGTTGCGCACCTCTAGTTGTTCATCCGCCGTCTTGCCCACCTGCGAACGGCGCGTACGGGTGTAGCGCGAGAGACGCACCCAGTTGACGTTCGCCCACGCCCACAGGTAAGAGAGGGCGATAACCGCCGAGAGAAGGTAAAAGACGTTATACGCCAGGTCGCGCCCGGTCTGCAGGGCGAAGACCAGCGATATAGACCAAACAACCAGAATCGGCCATGCTCTACGCAATAGGGTATCCTTGATTTCAAGCCCTAGTTACCGGGCGCGCACCCGCGCGCCGGGGACGGCGACGCTGTTCAACGTCTCCTGGATCAAAGCGCGCGGGTCCACGTTCTTGATGCGGGCCGACGGGCTGATGATGAGGCGGTGGGCCAGGGTCGGTTCGGCCAGAGCCTTGATGTCGTCGGGAATGACGTAATCTCGCCCCTGGATGGCCGCGCGTGCTCGCCCGGTTTTATAGAGGGCGAGGGAACCGCGCGGGCTTGCCCCCAGATAGACGTCGGGATGCTTGCGGGTGGCGTTGGTTAAGGTGACGATGTACTCTTTGATAAGGTCGTCCACATAGACCTGCCTCACCGCCGCCTGCGCCCCTAGCAATTCCTCCGCACTGACCACCTGTTCCAGGCTCTGCACCGGGTGCGAGACCTTCTGCGAGTCCAACATCAGCATCTCGTTGGCAGGAGAGGGATAGCCCAGCGTAATGCGCATCATGAAGCGGTCCACCTGGGCTTCCGGCAGCGGGAAGGTTCCCTCATACTCAATCGGGTTCTGGGTGGCGAGCACCAGGAACGGTTCCGCCATCGGGTAAGTCACGCCATCCACGGTCATCTGCCGCTCTTCCATCGCCTCCAACAAGGCTGACTGGGTCTTCGGCGTGGCGCGGTTGATCTCGTCGGTCAGGACGATCTGTGCCATCACCGGGCCGGGGCGGAACTCAAACTCGCCTGTCTTCTGGTTATACACGGAAACGCCCGTGATGTCGCTGGGCAACATGTCGGGGGTGAACTGGATGCGGCGAAACTGGCAGCCGATGGACTTGGAGATGGAGCGGGCCAGCATCGTTTTGCCGACGCCGGGAACGTCTTCAATGAGGAGATGCCCTTCGCAGAGAAGGGCGATGAGAGTCAAATGAATCTCTTCTCGTTTGCCGATAATAACCTTTTCAACGTTCGTGGTGACTTTTTCAACCAGGTTTTGCGCTTCTTTCATACGTGGGAGGCCTCCTAAATTATACCATGAAGGGGATTATACCAGGTTTTCGGTGCGCTGGCTAGTAATTTCTAACCCATTCGTGCCATCGTGTTGCTTATTCGCAGATGGCTGCTGTGCACTGTTTTCCAAATCCGCACAGCGACGGGCATAGCATTTAATTCTCAGTAGTCTAACAGTTGGTTTATACTGTGTCTTGTGGCGGCTCAGCCGCAGGCGCGGGCGCGAGGCGCGCTTCCAGGGCGACAATTGCCGCTTGCGCCGCTTCGGCCACCGGGCCGCCGCCCTCGTCGCCCACGTCATCCAGGTGTGCGCCCAGCGCGGGGAGAGCCGTGGCGTCGCCTATCTTGCCCAACGCCAGGGCCGCCCGGCGGCGCACCTCGGCGTCCACGTCATCCAGGGCGCGCACCAGGGCCGCCACCGCCTCGCTCCCACCACCGGCCCGGCTCAGCGACCAGACGAGCCGCCGCCGCATCATGACCGGCTCCTTCACAAACGGTTCCTCTATTCTGCGCCGCCGTCCCCGGCGAGCGGGGTCTGGATCTTCTCGGCGGCGCACGCTCGCGGCCAAGCGCGTCGCCAGCGCGGAGGATGCCTCGGCATGGCCCAGTTGGCCCAGCGCGCCCGCCGCGGCCCAGCGCACCGCAGGAACGTCGTCGTTCAACGCGGCCAACAGCGCGGGCAATGCCTCTGCCGCGCCGGTTTGCCCCAAGGCGGTGACGATGCTCGCCCGCACCGCTGGTTCTGTCGTTTCCAACGCGGCCAGCAAAGCCCCAACGCTCTCTGCATCGCGCAGGCGGCCCAATCCTTCTGCGGCAGCCGCGACGCGGAGTGGCTCCTGAGAGCCTAGCGCTTGCAGCAATGGCCCGCGCGCGGCAGGTGCTCCGAGTTGGGCCAGCGCAGCCGCGGCCTCCGCCCGCACGAAAGGCTCAGGGTCACCGAGGGCAGCGGCCAGCGCGCCTGCCACGTCGGGCGAGGCAGGGAAGTGACCCAGGGCTGCTGCGGCCTCCCAACGTTCTCGGGGCGAGCCGGTGCGCAAAGCCACCAGCGCGGCGCGCAGGTTTCGCCGCTCTGCCGGTAATACCAGGCGCTGGCGCGCCACCGTGCGGGTGAACGCCTGCCGTATCGTTTTGAGGTGGCTGGAAAGCCGGTTTAGGGTGGGAGTAAGATTTGGTAAAACAGTCCGGTTAAGGGGCATGGGAGATAGATCAGACGATGTGCGCTTTCATGAGATTGGTCGTGCCGGGACCGCTGCCGGCTGCGCCCGCGGTGACGACTACCGTATCGCCACGACGGACGAACCCCTCCTGCCGCGCCGCTTCTACCGCGCTCACGATGATAGCATCGCTCCCTTCGCTGCGCGGCGCGTAGATGGGATAGACACCCCAATAGAGGCTGAGGCGGCGCTGCACCACCGGGTCGGGCGTGACAGCCACGATGGGGAAAGGCGTGCGAAAGGCAGACAGGGTGCGGGCGGTGTATCCCGACAGAGTTGGCGCGATGATAGCCGCCGCGCCCAAATCCGCCGCCGTCTGGCAGGAGGCGTGGCACACCGCCTCGGCGACGCTGAGACCATGCGGACCGGGAGGACGAGCCTCACATTTGCTCAGGCTTTCCCGTTCCACCTCTTGCACAATGCGGGCCATCGTCTGCACAGAGCGGAGCGGATACTTGCCCGCCGCCGTCTCACCGGAGAGCATGACCGCGTCCGTCCCGTCCAGCACCGCGTTCGCCACGTCCGAAGCCTCGGCGCGGGTAGGGCGCGGGTTGCGGATCATGGAATCCAGCATCTGGGTGGCGGTGATGACCGGCCTGTCCAGAATGTCACACAGGGCAATGATGCGCTTCTGGGTCATGGGGACGGCTTCGGGCGAGGTCTCAATCCCCAGGTCGCCGCGGGCGACCATGATGCCGTCCGACGCGCGCACGATTTCCTCAATGTGCGCCAGGGCCTCCGGCTTCTCTATCTTGGCGATGACCGGCACACCCGCGTCGCCGATGAGTTGCTTGAGTTCTTTCACTTCGGAGGCGGCGCGCACGAAGGAGAGCGCGAGCCAGTCCACACCTTGCGCCAGCGCGAAGCGCAAATCGTCCCGGTCTTTGTCGGTGATGGCCGGGATGGCTAGGGATGCTTGCGGCAGGTTCATCCCCTTGTTGGAGGTCAACACCCCGCCCGTGCGGACGAGGCAACGGATCTCCGTCCCTGCGATTTCCCGCACCTCCAATTCAATCAGGCCGTCGTCCAGGAGGATGTGTTCGCCCGACTGCACGTGCTGCGGTAATTCGGCATATTGCACCGGGATTTCGCCCGCGCGACCCACGATGGGACGGGTTGTGAGCACCACTTCCTGCCCATCTTCCAGCGGCACGCCTTCGTCTTGCAGCTGGCCCACCCGCAGTTTTGGCCCTTGCAGGTCGGCCAGGATGGCGAGGGGATAGTTCAGTTCAGCCGCGGCGGCGCGCAGCGCGGCGATGTCGGCGGCGTGGCTGGCCTGGTTACCGTGGGAGAAGTTGAGGCGCGCCACGTTCATGCCGGCCACGATCAGCTGCCGGAGCATGGCCGGCTCGCGGCAGGCGGGCCCTATGGTGCAGACGATTTTGGTGTGGAGCATACGCTCCTCCGAGCGATCATGCTTTCATCATTGCGTTGTACGGGCGCGCAGGCGTCATACCGCCATCACCTCGGCCAGAATCCGCTCGCCGATGCGAGGTTTTAGCGTATTCTTCATGACCAGGTCTACCCTGACCCCAAGCACATCGGACAGACGGTTCTCCAATTCAATGAACTTTAGGAGGCCGGGAGGTTCATTAACACCAGAGTATGTGTTTCGGCTCACGCCTGGACATCCTCAAGTTTTACTCCGCGTCCCAACCGCAGGCTTTGCCGTGCGCGTTCAATGCGCTGTAGGAAGCGCGGGTCATGCTCTAACCGATAGTCAAACCAGTCATCTTCAGAGGCAAAGCCCACTAGAATCCCTGCCGGTTTGCCATGCCGGGTGATAATGATTTCCTCTTCCTCACTCGCATTTAGACAAAAGATAGGGCGGTCTGCTATGTGAGCGAGACCGTCCTGTGGTAGAACTTGGAGTGTGAACCACCAAGAGACTACCTCAGAGAACCTTAACAGGATTATCGAGTTTCGTCAA
>JADYZS010000049.1 GCA_020853075.1 Anaerolineae bacterium
CGTCGTCTTTGATCTGGAGACGCAGCGCGACTTTGACGAAGTAGGAGGTCGGGGCAACATCCGGCGCATGGGCCTTTCGGTGGCCGTCACCTACTCCATGACAACCGGCCAATATCACCACTACACCGAAGCAAATGTGGCCGACCTGGTAGCCGAGTTGCAGGGGGCCGACCTGATCGTTGGTTTCAACCTGTTGAACTTTGACTATGAGGTGTTGAGGGGCTACACCGACGCGCCGCTGGCCCAGCGCCCCACGGTGGACATGCTGGATCACCTTCATCGTCGCCTCGGCTTCCGCGTCGGCCTGGACAATGTGGCCGAGGCGACGATGAGCCAGCGCAAGACAGCCGATGGCATGCAGGCGATCCGTTGGTGGCGCGAGGGCAAGATCAAAGAGATCGCCGAGTATTGCCAGCAAGACGTGGAAGTGACGAGGAGGCTTTACGAGTTTGGCCGCCGGAACAAGTACGTGCAGTACCGCGACCGGAATTTCCGCGTGCAGCGCGTCCTGGTGAATTGGTAGGGTGAAATGGATGAGGAGTTTCCGGCAGCGTACCTGGCATTAGGCCCGCAAGAGCTGCTGCACCGGGCCGCCGATGCTTACGAGCGGCTACGCGATTGTATGCTGTGTGGTCGCGCCTGCCACGTGAACAGGCGCGCGGGCGAGACCGGCTCCTGCCGGACGGGTGAGCGCGCCCGCGCCTCGTCCTATTTTGCCCACTTCGGCGAGGAGGAGTGCCTGCGAGGCTGGCGCGGGTCGGGGACGATCTTCTTCTCTTACTGTAATCTGCGCTGCCAATATTGCCAGAACTACGAATTGAGCGCGGAAGGGCAGGGCGAAGAGGTAGAGCCTGAAGACATCGCGCGCATGATGCTGGAACTGCAAGAGGAAGGGTGTCACAACATCAACTTCGTCTCGCCCAGCCACGTTGTTCCGCAGATTCTCGCCGCGCTCGCCATCGCCGCCCAGGCCGGTTTGCACCTTCCCCTCGTCTATAACACCGGGGGCTACGATGCGGTGGAGACGCTGCGCCTCCTGGATGGCGTGATAGACATTTACATGCCCGATATGAAATATGGCGACCCTGCCGTTGCCCTCCAGTATTCCAAGATTCCCGGTTACCCGAAGGTCAACCGGGCCTCGGTGATAGAGATGCACCGGCAGGTGGGCGACCTGGTCATCGGCGCGGATGGGTTAGCGAGGCGCGGCCTTCTCATCCGCCACCTTGTCCTGCCGGGCGGTCTGGCGGGGACTGCCGAGGTGATGCGCTTCCTGGCGCGGAACGTTTCGCGGGATACTTACGTCAACATCATGAGCCAGTATCGCCCGGCATACAAGGCCCACAACTTGCCGCCGCTGCACCGGCCCCTCGCCGCGGAGGAGTACCGAGCCGCCGCGCGGATGGCAGAAGAAGCCGGGCTATGGCGCTTTGACCAACGACGCTCGCTCCAACGCTCGCAACAACGAGAGGAGCAAGGCTGGCTTGTCTGGCTCGCAGAACTCTGAGGCAAGGCGAGACCCGCGCGACCAGGAACCGGGGGAGTGGGCGCGGTTGAGCGCCGTCGTTCACGGTCGGGTGCAAGGCGTCAACTTTCGTGCTTACACACGCCGCCGCGCGTTGGGCCTTGACCTGCGCGGCTACGTGCGCAACTCCTGGGATGGGACGGTAGAAGTGGTGGCAGAAGGATCGCGGAAGGCTCTGGATTCCCTCCTCGCCTTTCTTCGTGTTGGGCCCCCCTCGGCCTGGGTGGAACGGGTGGATACCAACTGGGAAGGAGCCACGGGGGAGTTCTGGTCCTTTGAGGTGCGCTACTGATGCGTCGCGCCAAGCCGGACAGCGTCGCCTGGATCGTGCTTCTGACCTCATTTATCCTTTGCTGCTCCCTGGGCATAGGGATTCCTCTGGCTGCGCGGTGGTATATCCTCTCGTCCATGGTGCCGCGCCTGTCTCGCCTAGACGTGCTGAACGGCACGATCCTGGTGCAAGAACCCGGAGCAAAGGAGCCGGTGGGCGTCACCGCTCCCCGCCTGGTGCCGGAAGGTTCCCGCATCATCACCGACGGCACATCCCGCGGCGTCCTCACCTTCATGGAAGACGCCACAGCCCAACTCTACAACAACACCCAATTAACCATCGTGCAGGCGCGCTCGCCGCGTTTCAGCCTTAGCCGGAGCCCGAATCAGGTTGTGTTGGAGATAAGTGGTGGGCTTGTACGCGTGGCGCGAGGCAACTCAGGCAGCGTCCACCTCAATTTACAGGTGCGCACCCCTCATGCCCTCTCTGAACTGAGCGAGGGAAGCCTCTCTCTGGCGGTCAACAACGAGGAGACGCAGGTCACCGCTCGCTTTGGCAAGGCACAGGTTGTGGCGAACGGTTCGGCGGTCACACTGAATGCCGGGGAACGCACCGCGGTGCGGCTGAACGGCAGCCCGGCTGCTCCCCTGTCGGCCCAACAAAACCTGATCGTCAATGGCGACTTCACAGGGCCGTTGACCCCTGCCTGGCAGGTAGAGCACTACGAACAGGGCGAAAACCTGTCGGCGGGCCGCGTGGAGGTCACCAGTAGTGCCGGACGGCGCGCCGTCATGTTCATCCGCGAAGGGGAGGAGGGCGTCCACACCGAGACGCGCATCAAGCAGTTCGTGGACCGGGATGTGCGCGACTTTGAATCGCTGGTATTGCGGCTGGACGTTCTCCTATTACATCAGTCGCTGGCGGGCGCGGGCTACCTCAGTTCCGAATTCCCCCTGATGGTGCGGTTGGATTACACCGACATCTACGGGAAAGACCAGTTCTGGGTGTATGGCTTTTACTTTAAAGACCCGGACCCCAGCCAGGGCTGGATCGTTCAGAACGGCGAGAGGATACCGTCCGCCGTTTGGTGGCCCTACGAATCGCCGGAACTCCTTGATCTCCTGAAGGATACCCCGCCCGCCCGCATCAATGCCATCACCATCTACGCCTCCGGCTGGAATTATCAGAGCATGGTAGCCGAAGTCGGCCTGATTGCCCGGTGAACTTCATGAAGGCTAATCGGCTGCCAGGTTCGGATATTATCCGATGGCGGCCTGTTCTCAGATTTCTCAGACAGTCTCTTACGGATGCCGCGCTGCCCCTGGCCCTCCTCGCCTTTCTATCCCTTTCCCTCTACCAATTGAGCCTGCCCGGTCTGCATTACGATGAGGTCAAAGAGGCGGGACTGAACGCGTTGCAACTCCTGCGCGGGCTGCCGGTGGAAGCCTTTCGCGGCGCGGGGGTGCGGGTGGGTGGCCTCTTTCTCCCCTTGATGGTACAGGAGTACATCGGCGCGCTAAACGTATATCTGGCGCTCCCCTTCATTGCTGCTCTCGGCCCTACGGCCGGCGCGCTGCGGCTGTTGCCCATTCTCACGGGCGCGTTCACCCTCGTTCTGGTCTATCTTCTCGCTTTGGAATTGGCGCGCCCCCGTCGCGGCCCGGCTGCGGCGACGGTGCTTCTTCTGGCGGTGAACCCGTCGTTCATTTTCTGGAGCCGACAGGGCATCTTTGTCACCAACATCGGCGCGTTCCTCTTTGTCGCCAGCCTCCTCGCCGCGTGCCGCTGGTGGCGGATACGCCAACCCGCCGCGCTCTATGCCCTGGCCCTTATCTGGGGCCTGGGGCTATGGGTCAAGTTGCTCTTCGTATGGGCCGTGGGAGCGATGGCAGCCTGGGGGCTCATCGCCCTGGTGAGCCGCCGGAAACAGGCAGGGGTGGGGCTGCGGCAGGGAGCGGTGGCGCTAGGCTTTTTCCTGGCCGGGGCTCTGCCCTTGCTCCTCTTCAACCTCCGCACAGGCGGCACGATGGCCTCGGTGCTGAACAACCTGGGCACGTCGTACTACGGCGTGCGCAATGCAGCCTTCGCCGCTAATCTGGCCGAACGGTTGCGGCAGGTCGTCACGCTGCTGCGGGGCGACCACTTTTGGTATTTGGGAGGCACCGCGGCTAACCTGTCCGCTCCCTGGCTGGCAGGCGGTCTTGTTGCCGCGGCGGCGGTGGTGGCTCTGTTCCGTATTCTAAGCCCTCACCCACCCCCAACCCCCTCCCTCTCTCCCGCGAGCGGGACGCTTCGCGGCCCACTGTGGGAGAGGGAGGGGGAAGCCCCGTGGGTGTACCCTGGCCCGCGTGGCGGAGCCAGGGCGGGCTCGCCGTACGGGGCGAAGGGGGAGGGTGAGGGCCCTGCATCAACCCTCCTCCCGCTCCTGGGCATCCTCCTGATCCTGACACTCATAGTCGCGCAGAGCAGTTTCACCGTCTCCGGCCTCTTTATCACCCATTACGCGCTCTTGCTGCCGCTGGCTCCGCTGGCAGCGGCGCTGGCAGCGGATGTGCTGTGGCGCAACGGCGGGCGGGTCTTGGGTATCGCGACGGTTGTTGCCCTTCTCGCCTGGGGGTGGGGAGACTTGCGCGCGACCATCGCCTATCACCAGGCGTTGGCGCGCACGGGCGGCCACTCCGCTCATTCCGACGCGATGTACGCGCTGGCGCGTTATCTGGATGAACATAACTACAGCGCGCCCTTCGCCTTAGACTGGGGCATCAACGCGCCGGTCACCTATCTGACGGCGGGGCGCGTGCATCCGGTTGAGGTCTTCGGCTACGAGCGGCTGGACGCGCCCGACGATGCCTTTGCCGCGCGGCTGCGCCCCTTCCTGGATAACCCGCACAACGTCTATCTCTTGCACGCGCCGGAAGATACCATCTTCCGTGGGCGGCGCGAGGCATTGGAGCGATTGGCAAGCGAAATAGGGGCAAGCGTGCAGGCGGAGCAAGTCTTGGCAGAGCGCAGCGGGCGCCCGCTCTTCATCGTGGCGCGGGTAGAAGGACGAAGGTGAGATACGCTACCCCAAAAACACACCGCAGAGCCCACAGAGGTCGCAGAGATCATGTTTTCTATCTCCGCGCCCTCGGCGTTCTCTGCGGTGGCCTATTGCCGATGGGGTTAGCCTCTACGGCAAGAAGCCGTAGGGGTTGCGAGGGACTCCCTGGCGGCGTATCTCAAAGTGCAGGTGAGGGCCGGTAGAGTTGCCGGTGTTACCCACGGAGCCGATGCGCGCGCCCTTGCCTACCGACTGGCCCACCTCCACCAGGATGCGGCTCAGGTGGGCGTAGAGGGTCTGGTCGCCGTTGCCGTGGTCAATGATGATGTAGTAGCCGTAGCCTACGTTGCTCCAGCCGGCAGCCGCGACGAAGCCGGTATCGGAGGCTTTTACCGCGGCTCCTGTCGGCGCGCCGATGTCAATCCCCTTGTGCCTGGTCCAGAACTTCTGAGTGACCGTGCCCGACGCCGGCCAGACGTAGAGGCCGGTTCCGCGCTTGGCGCCCTTGGGTGTAGGGCCGTTGTAGGCGTGAGCGACGCGCTCCACGTAGGGCTTTGTCCCGCCCGGCACGATGAGACGTTGCCCCACCTGTAACGTATAGTTGTCTTTATTCAGACCATTCCACCCAAAATTGAAGACCGCGTCGGGTGTGGCTTTGTATTTCTTGGCAATACTCTCCACCGTATCGTTCTTTTCCACCGTGTGCAGGACGCCCGATACAGGGAGGATAATCAATTGCTGGCCCAGCTTAAGGAGATCGGGGTTATCTTCCAGACGACCGTTAGCCCACATCACGGTATCGGGGCTGACTTTGAAGCGCGCGGCGATGCCGATAACGGTATCGCCTGCCTGGACGGTATAGGTGACTGGATCAAGGCGCGCGCGTTCTGGGATGATGGTGTAGGGAACAGCAGAGCGAGCCAGAAAGTCATCGCCAAGCAACGGCGCACTCTCGTCATCTGCAGGAGCAAACAGCGGTTCGGCGACGGGAACGCTCACTGCCTGATCTTCGGCAGCGACCACCGGCAGGGTTAAATCCCAACGAGGCAATTCCATGCGGCTGAGGAGGACGGCCAGGAGTGTGACCAACACAACGGCGGCATGGGAGGCCAACCGCACAGGCGACATGCGATCGGGCCCATGACCTGCCAGGACGGCAGTCAGCCAGGTCCAGAGGGCATGACCTGGCCCCCACTCTTCTGCAGCCATCTCCGCGCTGGTCAGCGGGAGTTCCGCGACAGGCGTTGGGGGCAATACCTCACGCGCGGCCGGCCTGCGCACTAAGCCGCGCTTGAACAGATCGGCCAGCCGGGCCCAGAAGGCCCCCTGGTCTTCCCATTCCTCTACAATCCCTTGCGCTGCGGTGAATGTCAACTCCACTTCGGGCGGGGTGGGTGGCATTCGTCCTCGCTTGCGTGTTAGATATCTTTGCTCAGCGTAGCCAGGAACTCTTTGTTGTTGCGGGTACGCGCCATCCGCTCCAGCACGGGGATAATAGAATCCACACCCGTACCCAGGGCGTCTAACATCCGTCGCATGGTCCAAACTTTGCTCAAGGTCTCCGGCTCCAACAGTAGTTCCTCTCGCCGCGTGCTGGAGCGTTCAACCTCAAAGGCAGGGAAGATACGGCGGTCAGACAGGCGCCGGCTCAGGAGCAATTCCATGTTGCCGGTACCTTTGAACTCCTCATAGATGACGTCATCCATGCGAGAGCCGGTATCCACCAGGCAGGTGGCGATGATGGTCAGGCTGCCTCCCTCCTCCAAATTGCGGGCGGCGCCGAAGAAGTGTTTAGGTGGATAGAGGGCCGCGGGATCAAGCCCACCCGACAGTGTACGACCGCTTGGCGTAACAGTCAAGTTGTAAGCGCGGGACAAGCGGGTGATAGAGTCTAATAAAATGGCGACATCACGCTTCCCTTCCACCAGGCGCTTCGCCCTCTCCAGGGCCATCTCGGCCACGCGCGTATGCGACGTCACAGGATCGTCAAAGGTGGAACTATAAACCTCTGCCTCCACCGAGCGATCCATATCTGTCACCTCTTCCGGGCGCTCGCCGATGAGCACGACCATCAGGTGCACGTCGGGATGGTTGGCGATGATGCCGTTGGCGATGCGTTTGAGAATGGTCGTTTTACCGGCTTTGGGCGGCGATACGATCAATCCGCGCTGCCCGCGCCCGATAGGAGTGATAAGGTCTATCAGGCGCGTCGCCAGGATGCTTGGCTCGGTCTCCAGTTTTAATTGTTTGTCGGGGAAGATGGGCGTGAGGGATTCAAAGGTAGGGCGCAGTTTGGCGATTTCCGGGTCCAGGCCGTTGACTGCCTCTACCTTGAGAAGCCCGTAATATTTTTCTGATTCCTTAGGTGGGCGCACCTGGCCGACAACAAAGTCGCCCGTACGCAGGCCGAAACGCCGGATTTGCGATTGGGAGACGTACACATCCTCAGGCCCCGGCAAGAGGTGATCGGAACGTAAGAAACCAATACCGTCTTGCACCGTCTCCAGGACGCCACCGCCAAAGGTGAACCCCTGTTGTTCGGCCTGCGCGCGCAGAAGACGCATGATCAGATCGTATTTTTTGAGGCGCGTATAGCCGGTCAGGTTCATCTGGCGGGCTATTTCCTGCAAGGCACTGAGAGTTTTTTCTTCAAGTTCGGCGATATTCATCGTGTATTACTCCGGGCGGCGGGCAGGTAGAAACGACTTAGCCACACCTTTGTGCGGTAAGGGGCGCGCGGTAGATTCCTGCCATGAGGTCGCAACGATTGCAGTGGGGGCGCGAATGACCATCAGAGGTCAGCTATATTGCAGGCGCGCCAGCGTTGAAGAAGTCTTCCGACGCGCCCACATGCTCCTTAGATGAAAATAAATGCGAGGCTCGTTGCTCCTATGTTGAGCAACGTAAGCCAGCAGAAACTCGGGAAGGTCTATACCGAGGGGGCATAACGCCAGACGAGGTCGCCTGGCAACGCAGAACGGCCACACCATCTAATGACCGTTCTCTGAGGTTATCCCATTTCTATGTGCATTATACCACCAATACCCTGCGGCGTCAAATCTGAAATGATCGCCCAAGCAGCCAGGCCGCTCTAACCATCTCAACTACAACACAAGCCCCGTACATGGCTTTGACCGAGTCCGGTACCATACCACCCTCAAGATCAGAGCCATTGCAGGGCCCAGGCTGCCTTCTCTCTGAGGGCAGCGGTACGGGCGGGGTTGGGTGCGTTGAGACAAGTCAGAATCGCTGCACCGCGCGCAGAAAGGTGCGGATGGTCAAGGAGCGAGACAACGATGGGATCAACGTCCTCCTCCTGTATCTGGCAGAGAGCCTCAGCAGCCATCTGGTGCAGTGCCGGCCAGATCTGGCGAGCCTCCGCTTCCGGCAGCGCGAGGAATTCCGCCAGCGCGTGCTGCGCGGCTTCGCTACCGATCTCGCCCAAAGCCCCTATCGCGTCCCCTACCAGCCGGAAGTCCCACATTTTGCCGGGGTGCGGTTGATAGCCGAGTTCCACGTATTTCTGTTGCATGGGTGCAAGCAAGGGATCGTCGCGGCGGATCGCGTGCACCAACGTTGGCAAAGCCGACGTGATCCGCAGTTGGCCGAGGGCACGCGCTGCCATCGCCCCGTCTAGCGACTGGTACACAAAGTCGTAGTGCAAGCCGCGCCGTTCCACGCAGCCCATGAGCGCCCTGCCTACTGCGGGTCGGGCATCACCGATTTGCCCCAGGGTCCAGGCCGCCGCCCCCCGCAACTTGATGTCGGCGGCGTCTTTTTCTTCTTCTGCCGGGGTGGAGCCAAACCTGCGGACACATTCGGGCTCGCTACCGAGGATCTTGACCAGCGCGGGCACCGCCTCTTTGACGTGCGCGCGGCCCACGGCCCACGCCGCCTCGGTGCGTACCTCGGTACTCGCGTCATCTAGCAAATGCAGCAACGCGCGTCGCACGCCGTCTGTAACGGTCTGTGGGCGATAGCGGGCGGCCATACCCAGCAGCCATGCGCCATTGGCCTTGACCGACGTGGATAGAGAAGCCATCCTCCCGGCCAGCATCTGTTCTAGCACGATGGCCGGGGCCACCTCGCAGTAGTAATTGACGAGCCGTGCTGCGGCCAGACGCGGCGGCATCGTAGCGTCCGGCTGCTCAAAAAGCCCTGCGAGCAACTCGGCCAGCGGCAGGTCGGTCACTGGCGCGCGCTTGACCGGCGGCAACCTTCTGGGAATCCGCACGGGACGGCCTGATTCCAGCAATGTCAGACGGGGGTCGTCCACAATGACGATTTGCCCCGCGCGTTGCAGCGTGGCCCGCACCGTCTCCACGTCAAAGTCGCGGTAGTCCCATATCAAATCACCTTTGAACGAGAGGGGGAGAAAGCGCGGATCATTGAGAAGAAGGGCGCTGTTGTTTTTGTTGACAGCGACAACGTGATCCAGCATGTCCGCATCTTCCAACAGGCGCAGAATGTCTGCATCCAGGCCAGGCACCTTGATGTCCAGATGCAGTAGCGCGCCCTCTTGCCGCGCCATTGCCAAGACCGCGCGCAAAGTCGGCAAGCGCTCGTCAGGCGCGGTGAAGCCCAGGGGAGCATGATAGACGTGGAGAAGGAGTTCCTCATAGTAGAAATCGGAAATCCTGCCAAACGCGTCAATCAGTTGGTCGGTCATGTCGTCGTGAAATAGGACGAGCACGCCATCCTTCGTGCCGCGTGGGTCTATCTCCAAGCCGTCCGCGCCCATCTCCATCGCCGCCCTGTATGCCGATAATGTGTTCTGGTGCGCCATGCGCATCGCGCCGCGATGGCAGATGACGGAGACGCCCGCGCGCCGCGCCGCGATCTTGGCATGGCGCGCCGCAGCCTGGGCCACTGTCTCTGGCGGAAGCGTTATCCCTTTATCCAGATAGAAAAGTGGTGGGGCGGCAGTTGGTCGCGTGACCGGCATGAAGGGGATTCCTTTTAGAAGCCTGGTGGCTGGCCCCCACTATCCCCCTGCCCCCTTCCTCCCCCGTCTATACAACAGGGAGGGAAGGGGATGCCAAGCGACAGCGCGGCGGGGAGAAGTGGGGACCCTATATCTCTACGGCCCTGGGAACGGCTGCGGCTTGGGCAAATCAGCCGCGCCGGGGAACGGCCCGCGCACGACGGGCGGACGTGAGGCAGTGTCCGGCTCGCGCAGCAAGCGGTTCTCCCGCAACTTCAGTGGCGTCGGCCAGGTGACGGTGCGGTAGAAATAGGACAGGCCGTAGCCGTTGTTCCAGGTGTTGCCGTTCGTCACATAGACGTACCAGGCATACGGCGCGTCGTAGAAGAGGAAGCATACGTTGCCCGCCGTATCGGCATCCAGGACGAAATTGTTGGCATCCACAGGCGGGTTCACGACGCACCATTGGAAGCTCAGGTCAGATTCGGCGATGGCCCATGCGTAACGGTCATTGGCGATGCCCCGCTTGGTCCAGGTAAAAGTGGTGGGAAAAGTCTCGTCGGCGTTATTGGCCGGTGACTGCAAGGCCACATCTTTGATATCAAAGTTGCCGCCATTCACGCTGCTCCCCGCGTTATAGGAGGTGATGTCAAAACTCTGCCACCAGGCCAGGCGGCTGGTATTAGTAGTGTTTCCGCCGTTGGGATGGTTCCAGAATAAGACATGATAGGTGTAGCCACCAGGGAGGCTCGGTACTCCGGTGAAGTTATAAGAGCCACCGCCAGTGGACAGTGTGTTCGCGATGACAGTACACCCCCCCCCAATGCAACGCCGCAGTTGCAGGTTGACACCGCTCACACCACCGCCGTTAAATCGCACTACACCGTTGATGCCGCTCGCGGGCGCAGTGGTGGGTGTGCGGGTAGGCGTAGCCGTAGGTCCGACCGGCGTTGTGGCCGTCGGCGTAGAGGTTGGCCCACCACCCTGCTCAAACGTGATCTCTGAATAGTAGAAGGAGTCGCCGTAGCCGTTATTCCAGGAGGAGCCGGCCACGACCCAGGCACACCACCCATACTTTGTACCGTAGGTCCCGCCGCAGGTGCTCTCAAAGTACGCCGCGGCCAGCGTGTAGTTCGGAACGGGCAAGGGGTCGTTGCCGCTGTCGCACACGGTTTCGCCCGTGTTCAGGTCAAAGAGTTCCCACGCGTAATGTTCACCGGAGATGCCACGCGTGCTCCACGAGAAGTTGGTAGGCAGGGAGGCGACTTCTTCAGTGGGAGATTGCAGGTGGATGTCCGCAATATCAAAACTGCCGCCGGGGACATTGGCACCCGCCGTATAGCTGGCGATGCGCGGGGCATACCAGCGCCACAGGTATTTGTCGTCGGGGACGTTGCCGCCGTTCTGGTCGTTGAAGTACCAGACGATGTAGAAATTGTTGGCAGGTAGGCCCGGCACGTTGGTGAAGTTGTAGTAGCCGCCTGCGCCCGTGGTGGCGGTCATCACTTTGCTGGCCTCCACGTTGCAGGTGCCGCTGATGGGGCATTGCCGCAAGATAACCTTGATACCGGCGAGACCCGCGCCCTGATAACGCACCTGGCCGTTGATGCCGGAGGTGGAAGGCGGCGTCGCCGTGGGCTGGCCCGGCCCCGGCGTCGGCGTGGCCGTCGGGTTCGGCGCTCCCGCTTGCCAGTCAGCCGTCCAATCCACCGTGCCGGACCAGTTGCCGCAAGATGTGCCGAAGTACATGTTTGAGAACTCGGCGGTACCGGTGGCCGTGGTGCGCCCGGTGAAGCGGCCATTGTTGCGCCAGAGCCCGTTCTCCCGCAAGTCCACGGTGAAGGAGAAGGCGCTGCCACCGCTGATGCGCGCCAGATAAGGATAACTGATCCAGGTGTCGCAGCCGGGCACCGGCACGCGAATCCGCACGTCCCAGACGTTGGCCTGGTCGTTGGTGACGTTGAACATGGCCTTTTCCCCTTCCCAGTAGCCGGGGGCCGGGCCGACGGGCGGCAAGGTGGGCGTCCGGGTGGGCGTGGGCTGCGAACGCGGGAATAGACGCACCAGGAGTGGCAGGAAGGCTTCTTTGCGACCGGCAGGCGGCGGCGCGCCGCCCAGGTTCAGGCGGAAGACACCCCGGCCATACGTCCCGGCCCACAAGAGGCGGGTCGGCTGCTGTAACTCCAGGTCATAGACCGGAACCTGCGCCAGGCCGGTGTTGTAGAAGGCCCAACTCCCGCCGTCGTTGGTGGAGCGGAAGACGCCGATGTCGGTGCCGACGTAAAGATGCGTCGGGTTCTGCGGGTCCAGGACGATGGTGAGCACCGGGATGTCGGGGAGGTTGTTGCTGATGTTCTGCCACGATTGGCCCGCGTTGGTCGTCTTGAAGACGTGGCCGGCGCTGCCGGGGGTGTGGGTATCGTAGCCGTTGAAGACCACGTAGGCCGTGCCGGCCGCGGTCGGGCTGATAGCGAAATCGCCCACCTGGCGATTGGGTAAGGGGGCTTTGGTAATGTTCGTCCAGGTCCCGCCCCGGTTCCTGGTGACCTGCACGTTGCCGTCGTTCGTGCCCACGTAGATAGTCTGCGGGTCGCCCGGCGCGACGCCGATGGTCGTGATGTCACCGCCCGTTTGTTGCCCTTTGGTCAGGTCACCGCTAATGGCCGTCCAGTTATCGCCGCGGTTGGCGGTGCGATAGAGGCGGTGCGTGCCCAGATAGATGACACCAGACGACGAGCGATCCAACTCAATAGGCACGTAGAACTCCATGCGGTCGTTGATGTCAATGCCCTGGGCCAGTTGTGCCCAATCGGCCAGGGGAGCCGTGCCGCCCTTTGTATTCCGCTGAAACTGCACGACAACGCCTTGCAGGTTGTACCGGGTGCTGTACCAGATATTGGGGTTGAACGGGTCAATCTCCGAGTAGCCGCCGTCGCCAGTGTCCAGGCCCACCCACCGCGTGCCGTCGTATTTGGCCTTGGCGTTGTCTTGCAGGCCGCCGAAGGCAATGTTCTGATTGGTGGGGTGGACGCCGATGTTGACGAATTGCAGAGTCGCCAGGTTCGTGTTACGGCTTGCCCAGGTCTGCCCGCCGTTGGTGGAGCGGAAGAGGCCGCCGTCGTTGCCGATCCACACGATGTCGGGGTTCGTCGGGGCCAGGACGATGGCATGCATGTCAGGATGGACGACGCGGTTGAGGGCCGTGCCGGGGGTCATGTCTTGCCAGGTCTGACCGCCGTCAATGGTTTTGTGGACCATGCCACCCCAACGGCTCCCCTGGCCGACGAAACTGCCGCCGATATAGGCCACGTTGGCGTTGCGGGGATCTACCATGATGATGTTGTCGTAAAGACATTGGCCGCTGCAATAATTGGGCGCGTTTTGCAGTTCCACCCAGGTCTGGCCGTGATCTGTGGACTTGAAGATGAGTCCCCAGGGTTGGATCTGGCCGCTCACGTTGACGCGTGCCGCCAATCCCGCGTAGATCGTCCCTGCTCCTGCGCCTTTGCCGATGCCCAGTTCAATGCGCGTGTAGCCCCGGTCGGGGAAATTGGGCACGGGCGCCCAGTTGTCGCCGCCGTTCGTCGTCTTGTAGATGGCGCTGCTGGCGAAAGCCGCGTACAGCACCTGCGGATTCGTATCTTCCATGACCAGGTCGGTGAAGCCGTAGCACGTCTGGTTACAACGCAGAAGGGCTTCCCAGTTCTGGCCGCCGTTAGTGGAGCGAAAGACGCCGGCGAGAGCTGTGTTCTTGCCAAGATGGGCCACCGGATGGGCTGTGGTGACGTATAGGAGATTGGAGTTGCTGGGATGGATAATGATGGAACTGATCACCATGCCGGCGAACTCGTTCTGGCCCAACGTTGCCCACTGCTGCCCGCCGTTGGTGGACTTGAGCAGACCGGAACCGTAGTAACCGGAGATCTCGCCCGTGCCCGCGTAGATGATATTCGGATTGGCGGGGTCAATCGCCAGGGAGAAGATGGCAAAAGAGGTTAGATTATCGGTGAGAGGAGTGAAGTTATTGCCGCCGTTGGTGCTCTTCCAGATGCCGCCTGTGGCCGTGCCGACGTAGATAGTGTTGGGATCGGTAGGGTGGAACGCAATCGCCTTGGTGCGCCCGCTGACATTGGCCCGCCAGGCCGCACAATCATTCTGATCGCAGCTGGCGAGACCGATGAGTCCCTCTTGAATGGGGGCCGGGCCGACGCTGGCCCAACTCTGCTCGGGTGACTGACTGGCGAGCATCCGCTGCGCTTGCTGGGCTGCCCTGAGGTTGGCATCTACAGGGAGGGTATCCAGAGGATAGGCCCGCTGTCGCCAGTACCAGTTCAGGCGGCGGGCCGCACCGCCGCCGCCTTCGCCCTCCTCGCCTTCGCCTTCTTCCACGCGCACTTCTTCCCCGGCCACTGGCTGTTGCACCGGCTCCACCAGAGGATCGCCCCTGGCGCGGAAGGTGTCGCCGTGGCAGGCTGCGCACTCCTGGCCTCCTCCGTGATCCAGCACGACGGCCTCACCCCTTTCTGCGAAGGGGGCGAGGCCGGAGACCAGCATTGTCTTAGGCCGCGTCCATGCTTGATAGTCAACGAACGCGAAAGCGACGAGAACCAAAGAGGACAACAGGAGAACCAGAAGCGGCCACCTGGGGGTGGCAAGCCCTTTCCGAGACATCGCACCCTCCTCCGTAGGGAACGCCGATGGGCGGCTGGCGGGACGACAAGAAACGAGGAAGCTCCCAGGAACGCACAGCGATTATATCAGATTCGCCCGAAAAGTACCATTTTTATATTGCTGGTTCGGCCACATCAATCAAGATCACTTTGACCGGGACCGCGGGGAAGTGTCGCTTCAGCCTCTCAATGTCATACACCAGTTGTTCGCCATAGGATGTACCTGTGGACATTTGCCTGTGTAGGGCGTGGCTGACCCGCTAGGTCCATAACGCTCTTACTTTCATAGACGAGAGCCGCGAGTTTCTACGGGGTCTGGTGCGTATCATACGGGCCTCAAATAGACCTACCTCATCGTAATCTTTCATACCCTGGCGCCAGAACTGCTATCGCGCCTCGGCGGCTCCCCATGTGCGATACACTTCTGCTTCCAGAGGGACACCTGCCATAACATAACATACACAACGACCCAAAGCGATCTTCTCCGCCCAGCCATATAGTATTCTCCTTTATTGAGTTTTGGTTCGGTTATACCAGCCGAAGACATTGGCATAGTTGAGGAAGGTGCATAGTTCGCCCAAGCCACTCATTTGAAATGTGGGCCGATTCAGTTGTCGCACAAAAAGAGAACGTCTCGCATCATTAGCCACGACAGTGAACCGCGGGTGCAGATTAGGGCTCACCAGATGAATATCATTGAACCGCAGCAAACCAGAATATATCGGCGTAGAGTGCTCTATCTCAAACAGGGCGTTCAACGTGCTCGAACCTCTGGGAATCCATATAACGTCTACTTCTTCTAAAATACTACTAACTCGTTCCATCCCGTATGGGAGCACGGAACGGCACTCAAACCGACTGGCAAGCGACCAGTCCAGTTTGACACGGTCGTTGGGTGGAATCCATATATCGTACCCCTTTGCCGCACCAATTGCTCCCAGAAGCGTTTGCACTTGCTCATGTGAGAAATTGGGGATGTATATCTGACTCGCCAAGCCGATCATTGCTTCCAACTCACCCCAACCGTAGTATGCATCAGCATTGAAACGTCCAACCCTCCCAATGTAGAGTTCGGTCCCGACCTCTTTTAGAAAGATCATTACTTTGTATTGACCATCTGGAGCTGGCGGAATGGACTGAAATATGTCCTCGTATTCTGACTCGCATTTAGACAAAAGATAGGGCGGTCTGCTATGTGAGCGAGACCGTCCTGTGGTAGAACTTGGAGTGTGAACCACCAAGAGACTACCTCAGAGAACCTTAACAGGATTATCGAGTTTCGTCAA
>JADYZS010000050.1 GCA_020853075.1 Anaerolineae bacterium
CCCTCCCCCGTAAAATGAACGGGGGAGGGCGAGAAGGCAGATACCCTCCCCTGCGCAGCGGGGGAGGGCAGGGAGGGGGCCTTGCGTGCCTCCCCAAGCGGCCTATTGCTCCAGTCCTGCCCCGAAATTGGGATGCACCCGCACAGCACCTGGTTCACCGACTCTACACTTTATCTTCACAGGATCTTCACTCGCGCGCAGGGTGAGTTGTGTTATAATGACGAAAGAACCTTAGAGGGAGCAGAACCGATGTCTGGTCTTCCTTCTGGCAAACGCATTCTCGTAGTTGATGACGAGAAGAAGATCGTAGCACTGGTCAGAGCCTATCTGGAGCAAGCGGGGTATCAAGTCCTGGTCGCTGGTGATGGTCAAGAGGCGTTGCACGCCGCCCGGCGCGAGCGTCCCGATCTCATCATCCTGGATCTGATGTTGCCCAAGATGGACGGTTGGGAAGTAAGCCGCGTCCTCCGGCAGGAAAGCCAGGTTCCCATTATAATGCTGACCGCCCGTGTAGAAGACACCGACAAGATAGTGGGTCTGGAACTGGGGGCAGACGACTACGTGACCAAACCCTTCAACCCCCGGGAACTCGTGGCGCGCGTCCGTAGCGTCCTGCGCCGGACACAAAGGCCTACGCTCGCCGCTGAGGTGTTGCGAGTAGGTGGCTTAACTCTTGACCGTGGCCGCCACGCAGCGATGGTGGATGGTGAGCCCGTGGCTCTGACGCCGACGGAGTTCAACCTTCTCTCGGTGCTGATGACCAATCCAGGGCGAGCATTTAGCCGGCTAGACCTTCTGGATCAGGTGCAGGGGGTCGCCTTTGACGGTTACGAGCGCACCATAGACGCGCACGTCAAGAATCTGCGGGCTAAGATAGAAACAGACCCCAGGCAGCCCAGGTACATTGAGACGGTTCATGGCATCGGTTACCGTCTCCGTGATCGCTCTGAGGACGGAGAGTAGAACGTGCAGATAGATCGGCTGTGGGTACGGTTGACCGGCTCTTTCCTTCTTGTCGCTGCTCTATGCGTTGGCATCATCGCGGCAATTGCCAACCGCACGACAACGGCGGAGTTCAACCGCTTGGTGTGGCAGGGCCAGATGATGTCGGATGGCAGCATCGTGAGGGAGTTGGCCGCCTATTACACCCGGCACCGCAACTGGGCAGGGGCAGAGACGATTCTGAGCGATCATGCCAACAGTATGGGGATGATGATGGGCGGCGGCCAGGGACGCGGACGGATGATGGGACGGATGGCATCCCTCCTGCTGGCCGATGCTCGCGGTCACATCGTTGCCGACACGAGCGGCCAACGAACGGGTAGTCTGCTCAGCACCTCGGAGCGCCAGAGCGCGGTGCCCATAGCAGACAACGGCCAGACCGTGGGCTGGCTGGTGGGGGTGGGCAGCCCAGTGCTGAGCACACGAGAAGAAGCATTTCTGCGCCAGGTCAATGCCTCGCTGGTGTGGGCCGGTCTGGCTGCTGGGGTATTGGGGCTTGGCCTTGGCGTCGTTCTGGCGCGCGGCCTCTCTGCACCCCTGGCGCGCCTGACAAGAGCGGCTCGTGCCATCGCTCAGGGCCGGTTGGAGGAACGGGTGCCGGTCGGTGGCAGCACCGAGATGCGGGAGATGGGCAACGCCTTCAACCAAATGGCTGAGAGCCTGGCACAGGCTGAAAAACAACGCCGGAACCTGGTTGCCGACATTGCCCACGAACTGCGCACTCCCCTTGCCGTCATTCAGGGTAATCTGCAGGCACTTCTGGATGGCGTTTATCCTCTGGAAAGATCGCAACTGATCTCGCTCCAAGAGGAGGCGGTGCTCCTGGGTCGCCTGGTGAATGACTTGCGCGAACTGGCGCTGGCAGATGCGGGACAACTGGAACTACAAGTGGCCCCTATTGACCCTGGCGAACTTGTGCAGAGCGCTGTCATGGCTTTCTCCGGTACGGCGGAGCAGCAAGGTGTGATCTTACGGGCGGAGGTGGAACCTGGACTTCCTCCGATACGAGGCGATGCCGCGCGGCTGGGACAGGTGCTCCGCAATCTTTTGAGCAATGCCTTACGTTACACACCCCCTGGCGGCAAAATCATCGTTCGCTGTACCCGTTCATCTGCCTTCACGGGCATCGCGTTGCACGTCCAGGACACCGGGCCGGGTATCAAGCCTGAGGATCTGCCCCACGTTTTTGACCGCTTCTATCGCGGCGACAAGTCTCGTTCTCGCGCCAGCGGCGGCGCCGGCTTAGGGTTGGCTATCGCCAAACGCATCGTGGAGGCGCACGGTGGTAAGATTGGCGTGAAGAGCGAATATAGTCGCGGGGCTGACTTCTGGTTCACCTTGCCTACCGGGGATAAGGCGCAATAGACGCTCGCGCAGCCGAGCCCGGTCAGGCCACGAAATCTGGCCTGGCTGTCTATGCTCAATCCTGCTGCCTGTGGTATAATGCCGGGTAATGAAACGTATCTTCCAACTTGCTCTTCCCTTCCTGTCGTCCCTCTCTTCCAACCCGCCCGGCCCATTTTAA
>JADYZS010000051.1 GCA_020853075.1 Anaerolineae bacterium
TCCTCGTTACCCCATCGTCGGCGCGCTCTACCCCCCGCCCGGCGGGATCATCCGTCACGACGCGGTGGTGTGGGGTTACGCCCACGGTGCGGACAAACGAGGTGTACACCTCCACCAGAAGACCGAGGTCACCGGCATTGAAGTAGAGAACAATAGAGTGACCGGCGTGCAGACTTCCCGAGGCCGGATCAAGACCAGCACGGTGCTGAACGCGACGGCTGGCTGGTGCTCCCTCATTGCAGACATGGTCAGCGTTCCCCTGCCCATTGAGACGCGCCCGCTGCAAGCCTGCGTCACCGAGCCGCTGAAGCCTTTCCTGGATGTGGTGATCGTCTCTGGCACGCTGCACTTCTACTTGAGCCAGAGCGACCGCGGCGAGCTGGTCATGGGGGCCGAGGTGGACCCCTTCAGTTCCTATTCTATGGACTCCACCCTCAGTTTCGTGGAAGGGCTGGCCGCGCACGTGCTGGAGATCCTTCCCTCGCTGGCCCAGGTGCGGGTGATGCGCCAGTGGGCCGGTCTCTGCGACATCACCCCGGATTACAGCCCGATCATGGGCTTTACACCGGTGGAAGGTTTCCTGCTGGATGTCGGCTGGGGCACCTATGGCTTCAAGGCGGGGCCTGTCTCCGGCAAGCGGCTGGCCGAGTTGATCGCTACCCGGCGCACGCCCGACCCGATCGCGCCCTTCAGTTATGACCGCTTTTTCAAGGGGAAACTGGTAGGCGAAAAGGGCGCAGCCGCGGTCGGGCATTAGAGGAAAAGGCATGGTACTGCTCCACTGTCCCAATTGCGGCGAGCGCAACGTCTCCGAGTTTCGCTTCGGCGGCGAGTATAAGGCGCGGCCCCAGAACGCGGAGGCCGAGGCTGCGGATGTTGCCTGGGCCGATTACCTCTACTTCAAGGCGAACAAGTTGGGCGTGCAGAAGGAATGGTGGTATCACCGCGCCGGCTGCGGCCTCTGGTTTCTGGCGGAGCGCCACACAAAGACCCACGAGATTGAGAGGACTTATCTCTGGGGGCCAGGCTCATGACCATAGAAACCAGACCGGAAGCAGCCGCGCAAATGGCAGAGTCCGGCTCACTCTCCGGACGCCTCCCCGCCCATCCCTCCCACAAAACCGACCGCGCCAACGCCTTTGAGTTTGCGTTCAATGGCAAGAAATATCCCGCCTTCGTCGGCGATACCATCGCCGGCGCACTCTGGGCGGCGGGCGTGCGGATGCTGGGCCGCTCGTTCAAATATCACCGCCCGCGCGGCGCATTCGCTTTCACCCCCTCAGACAGCAATGCCATCGTGCGGGTCAACGGCGAGCCCAACGTGCGGGCTACCGCGCGCCTGGTGGAGCGGGGAATGGTTGTCCGCTCTCAAAACAGCTGGCCTTCGCTCCACGCCGATGTCATGTCCCTCACGGCATTGGGTTCTCGTTTCTTGCCCGTAGGCTTCTACTATAAGACCTTCATCCGCCCCAAGGCCCTCTGGCCTGTGTACGAGACGGTCCTGCGCCACGCCGCCGGGCTGGGGCGCGTCACGGCTGATGTGCCCGAAACCGATTACGACAAGAAATACGAGTTTGCCGACGTCCTGGTCATCGGCGGCGGGCCGTCCGGGATGAGCGCAGCCCTCAGCGCCGCCCGCGCCGGGGCCAGGGTGCTCCTCCTGGAGGAGAGCCCTTACCTGGGCGGCCACCTGGCCTACGAGCGGCAAACGGTGGAGACGTCAGAAGGGGTGCTTCCTGCCTACGGGCTGGCTGGTCATCTGGCCGCGCTCGTGATGGCCCAACCCAACCTGCGCGTGGAATTGAACACGCTGGCCTTCGGCATCTACGACCATCTATGGGTCGGGGCGGTCAAGGGCGACACCCACCTCCTGAAGATCAGGGCCAAGACACTGGTTATCGCCAACGGCGCGTTTGAGCAGCCTTTTCTCTTTGAGAATAGTGATTTACCGGGTGTTCTCCTGGGTTCGGCAGCCCAGCGGCTGATGCACCTCTACGGCGTCAGGCCGGGGCAGCGCGCGGTCGTTCTCTCCGCCAACAGCGACGGCTTGCGGGTCGCCTTGGATTTGCATGAAGCGGGCGTGGAGTTGGCTGCCGTGGTGGAACTGCGGGCGGAGCCTGACCGGGCCTTGGTAGAGGCGCTACGCACGGCAGGTGTCGCCGTCCGGGAAGGCTGGGTGGTGACCGGGGCACGGAGCGGCAAGGAGGTCACCGGGGCCACGCTGGCCCAATTAGATGGGGCGGCGCGAGAGCCAGCCGCCAGGGTCAGGCCGGGAACCCAGGAATTCACCCGCTGCGACCTCCTGGTAACTTCCGTAGGCTGGACACCGGCCACCGGCCTTCTCTATCAGGCCAAGGCCGGATTGGCTTACGACGAAAGCCGTGCCGAGTTCCTGCCGGTGCGGCTGCCGCGCAAAGTTCATACCGCCGGGCGCGTCGCCGGGACGCATGGCGTCGCGGCGGAAATGTTGGAAGGCGAGATGGCCGGACTCAACGCGGCGGCTGAGGCCGGTTACGGCCAGGGCGCACCGGAAGCGTTGGCGCGGCAGGTGGCAGGCCTCAAAATCGGAGAGCCGGTTCGCACCTCTAAAGCAGTGTATGTGCCCGGTGGCAAACATGCCTTCATCAGTTTTGACGAGGATGTGAGCGTCAAGGATTTGCAAGATGCGGTGGCTGAGGGCTACGACAGCATGGAACTCCTCAAGCGTTATAGCACCTTGAGCATGGGCCCCGGCCAGGGGAAGTACGAGAGCGCCGCCACGATGGCCCTGTGCGCCGAGGCCACCGGCCAGACCATCGCCCAAACCGGGAGCACGACTGGCCGCCCGCCTTTCAGCCCGGTGACGCTGGGCGCGCTGGCCGGGCGACTCATGGAGCCGGTCAAATACACGCCGATGCACCCGTGGCACGTCGCCCGGGGAGCCAAGATGATGAACGCGGGGCTCTGGAAGCGCCCGGAGCATTACGGCGACCCGGTGGCCGAGGTGGTGGGTACGCGCAACGGCCTCGGCCTCATTGACGTCAGCACGTTGGGCAAACTACAAATTAGAGGAAAAGACGCACCAGCGCTGTTGGAGCGACTCTATACTAACCAGTGGGCAAAGTTGGGAATAGGGCGCGCCCGCTACGGGGTGATGTGCAACGAGGAAGGGATCATCGCCGACGACGGCGTGGCCGCGCACCTGGACGATGACACCTGGTACGTCACCGCCACAACCGCCGGGGCCGATGCCGTCTATGAGGGGATTGAGTGGAACTTGCAGTCGGGTTGGCCCTACCGGGTGCACGTCTGCAATCTGACCGATACGTATGCGGCCATGAACCTGACGGGGCCTCACGCTCGCGCCGCGCTGCAACCGCTCACCGATCTGGACCTGAGCAACGAGGCGTTCTCTTACATGGGCGCGCGTCGTGGCCTGATTGCGGGAGTTCCTGCCATCGTCCTACGCATCGGGTTCACCGGCGAACTGGGCTACGAAATCCACGTCCCTGCCGGCTACGGCCTCTATCTGTGGGAGACGCTGCTGGACGCGGGCCGCGCTTACGGCATCACCCCCTTCGGCGTGGAGGCGCAACGCATCATGCGTCTGGAGAAGGGGCACATCATCATCAGCCAGGATACCGACGGCCTGACCAACCCCCTGATGGCCGGCATGGAGTGGGTAGTCAAGATAGACAAGGTCGATTTCACCGGCAAACCGTCACTGGTGCGGGTGCAGAGGCAGGGCATCACCCAGAAGTTGGCCGGCTACCAGATGCTGGACCCCCAGCTCGTGCCGGAAGAGGCCAACCAGATCGTGCGGCCCAACCCCAACTGGCCTACCGGCCTGGAGATCATCGGCCGCGTCACCAGCGCGCGGTACAGCCCCACGTTGCAGCAATCTATCGGCCTTTGCTGGCTCCCTGCCAACCAATGCGCACCGGGTACCGAGTTCACCGTGCGCATCCGCGGTGCGCTGCACCGGGGCCGGGTCGTGCCGCTCCCGTTTTACGACCCTGAGGGGATCCGATTGAAGAGTTAGAGGAGTCCGTGCCATGCCCCAGTATAATCCCATTTTCCGCAGCCCGGTGGCAGTTTCCTCCGTTCCCTCTCCGGCATCCGGCTCCTCATGGCATCTGTCCGACCTGACAGGCGTGCCGGTCATTCTGCTTCAAGGCGACGTGAGCGACCTTCTGGCAGGGGTTTTCGCCGACGTCCCGGCCAGGCCTGGCGACCTCATCTCTGTCGCCTCCGGCCTTCTGGCCCGCCTGACCCCCGACCAATTCTACCTCTTCGGTCTTTCTCTATCCGCCGCGCTACCGACCGATGGCGCGCTGGATGAACGATTCGCCCGCGCCCAACGTTTTGCCCACGCCGCCGACTATACTCACGGCAAGGCGGTTCTGCGCCTGGCGGGGCGCGCGGCCCCTGACCTGTTGAGCAAGATTTGCGGCCTTGACTTCCACGAGCAGGCGTTCCCCAACAGGCGCGTCGCCCAGACGAGCGCGGCCAAGATTCACACGCTGATCGCTCGCTATGATGGTGATGGGACGCCTGTCTATTATTTGCATGTCA
>JADYZS010000052.1 GCA_020853075.1 Anaerolineae bacterium
CTAGCCTTGACGGTAATTTGGCCTGGCGCGATGGTGCTGTCGTCCATAGAGGCTGACCCGCTCATATTTTGTACCACGTTTTGCGATACGTTACTCCCCCAACTTGGCCCCCAACCGGACTGATACCAGGACCACCAATAACTCGGTTCCTCGCTGATGGTGCGAGGTTTTCCTACCTTCTGGCCCAGGTCCTTTGCCAGAGCATTGGCCTTTTCCTGCGCGGCCTTGATCGCCAGCGTACGCGCCTCGTCCCGGTGTTTCCGCAAGTCTGTCGTGTGGAATTGTATCCCGTGGACGTGGGTGATGCCTGCGCCCAGAAGGCCGGTCAGGAGGTCTTCAAACTTGGAGATGTCTTTGAGGGTGACCACGATGGTCTTGCGCACAAAGAAGCCGATGAAGTCCCACTTCTCGTATTCGTAGCGATACCTGGGCTCAATGCTGAGATAATCGGTCTGGATGTGTTTGGCTTCAATCTTGTACTCTTTAGCAAGGGCGATGGCCCTCTTCACCCGGTCATCGTTCTCCCGCTTCGCCACCATCAGGTTTTTGTCCCAGGTCTCCACGCCGAGGGTCAGAATCACCTCGTCGGGCACGACCCTCACTTCGGCATCGCCTGTCACGGTGATCAGGCGGGGCTGGGGTTGCTCCTGAGCCCAGACAGGAAGCGCAAGGGTCAGCAGGACAGCAATGGCAAGGATCCCTCTTCCCAGCAGCGCTCTCATCGGTTTTCCTCCTCCGCCGTGATGGGCGCGACGGTCGCCAGACAAATGGGATCACGCCGCTCGTCTGCCCTCCATTATAGCACAAAGATTAGGCCTCCCATCTGGGATAAGTGGGCTATTCATTCCAAACCCTGGTTGTAGTGGCCGTCCACCCAGATCGCAGCCGCCCGGTTCACCCCCAGGTCTGAGGGGAATCTGTCATCACCCTCTCCACCTCCGCCACCGCGGCCCGCCGCGCGGCCTGCACCGCGCGCCGCTGCCGCAACACCCGCGGCAAGCCTGCCATCGCTGCCAACTGCCCCCGCAGCCGCGCCCGCGCCGCCGCCCCCCGCCAGGCCCGCAATGCATCCCAGGCGATGCGCACCTGCGCCCTCAGCATCCGCCAGCCGTAGCGACGCAACAGCGGCCCCGGCACGTCCTTCAGCATCACCCAGATGGTGTTGCGCCCCGTGTAGAAACTGGCGATGGGGCCGCCGCCCGTGGCGCTGAGGCGGTGATAGACGCGGGCCGCGGGCGCGAAGACGGTGCGCCAGCCCAACAAGCGCAACCGCCAGGCCAGGTCCACATCCTCGCAATACATGAAGAAGGTCTCGTCAAAGCCGCCCGCCGCGTCCCACGCCGCCCGGCGATAGGCCGCCGCGCCGCCGCACGCGCCGAAGACCTCAATATCCCCGTCGTACTGCCCCTTGTCCTCCTGCCAGACGCCGCGGTTGCCGGGGATGCCGTCGGCCCCGTAGAAGTCGCCCGCCGAATGGAGCGTGTCGCGCCGGTCAAAGAGGAGCAACTTGGAGGCAACCGCGCCCGCGTCAGGATATTGAGCCAACGCTTCCGCCAGCGCCGCCAGCCAGTTGGCATCGGCCTCGGTGTCGTTGTTCAGCATCACCAGCACGTCACCCTGGGCGATGGCCGCCGCCGCGTTGCACGCGCCGGTCAGGCCGCGATTCTGGGGCAGGCGCAAAATGCGCACCTCCGGGTACTCTCGCTCCACCAGCGGCAGCGATTTGTCGGTGGAGTCGTTGTCGGCCAGAATGACCTCAAAGGCGCGGTAAGTCTGGCAGCGGAGCGCATCCAGGCAGGTGGGGAGGTGGCGCGCTCCGTTCCAGTTGGGGATGATGATGGAGAAGAAGGGAGGTTCAGGCATCGGCGAAATAGGCGGCCAACGCCTCCTCCCACGGGCGCAGGGTGATGCCGAGGAGCGCGCCGCAGGTGTTCACCAGGACGGAATAAGGAGGAGGCGGCACGGGGCGCGGCCAGTCGGCCAGGGTGATCGGCTCCACCGGGACGTGCCCGCGCCCGGCCAGAGCCAGCACGCGCCGGGCATAGTCGTAGCGCGAGGAGGAACCGGCGTTGGGGAAGTGGTAGAGGCCGAAATGCTCCGTGGGGATGAGGCGGGCGATGGCCGCGGCCAGGTCGGGCGCGTAGGTAGGCGTGGCAACCTCGTCGGCCACGACGCGCAGGCTACCCAGGCGGTCGGCTGAGGCCAGGATCGTCGTCACGAAGTTGTTCCCGCCGCGGTGGTAAATCCACGAAGCCCGCACGATGTACCAGCGTTGCAGAAGCGAACGGGTAAGTTCCTCGCCCGCCCACTTGGAGCGGGCATAAACGCCGCTGGGGTTGGGCCGGTCGTACTCGCGATAGGGGACCGACTGGCGACCGTCAAAAACCTCATTGGTGCTGATATAGACCATGGCCGCGCTGGTGCGCTGGCAGGCGAGGGCGATGTTCTGCGTCCCCCAGGCGTTGCTGCGGAACGCGCCGTCGGGGTTCTTCTCTGCGCCGTCCACATCGGTCCAGGCCGCCGTATGGATAACCACATCGGGCCGGAACTCCATCAGAGTCGGGATAATGTACGACGGGTCGGTGATGTCGGACTCCGGCAGGTCCACGCCGAGGAGCGTTTCCCCCTGGAGAATTTGCTGCAAGGCGCGGCCTAGTTGGCCGCGGTGGCCGGTGATCGCGATGCGCATGGTCATGATGCCTCAGAAGCGAGAATGAAAAGATTGTAGCATGTTCGCAAAAGCCATGCAAACCACCGATTAACCACAGAGGCATAGAGATTTTACGTTTTACTTCTCTGTGTCCTCCGTGGTTTTCTTTTATCCAATCTCCGTCACCCGCACGCGGCCATCCTCTAGCGACCAGACGGTGGTGGCAAACCGCTCTATGAAGTAGCGGTCATGCACCACCGCCAGCGCCGTCCCCGTAAAACGCGCCATCGCCTGCTCAAACCGCTCGCGCGAGGGGATGTCCAGGTGGTTGATCGGCTCGTCCAGCAGGAGGAAGTTGCACCCCTGCACCGCCAGGAGCGCCAGCATCAGGCGGCTCCGCTCCCCAAAACTGAGCTGCCCCACCGGCACAAAGACCTCGTCGCCTGTGAAGAGGAAGTAGTGCAGAAAATTGCGTGCCTCCGTCTCGTCCAGCGGCGCGGCTCCCCGGATCAGGGCATAGGGAGTGGCGTCAGGGGGTAGTGTCTCCTGTTCCTGAGCCATGTAGCCCAGCCGCACGCCGCGGCCCAGGCGGATTTCCCCGGCCCACGGCGACAACGCGCTGGTGATGCAGCGCAGAAGCGTCGTCTTGCCGCTCCCGTTGGGGCCGACCAGCACCGCGCGCGCGCCGTAGGTCAGATGGAGGTTGACGTCAGTAAAGAGCACCCGCTCGCCAAACCCCATGCGCAGACCGGCCACGTGCAGGACGTCTTGCCCGCTGCGGGGCGTGTCCGCGAACTCCAGTTTCATCTTCCAGGTCAGGCCGGGCTTCTCCACCATCTCCTCGCTGTCCAGCATCCGTTCCAGCCGCCGCTTCTGCGCAGTAGCGTGGCGGGCCACGTCTTTGGCGACACGCCGGTAAAAATCCTTCGCCATGCGCCCATGCCGCCCCCCCTCCGTCTCCCGCTCTATGCCGCGGGCCTTGCCGTCCAGGTGGCGAATGGAGGCCTCTAGTTGCCGGACGCGGGCCTGCTGCTCACGATAGGTTGCCCATTGCCTGTCCAGTTCCCGATCCACGGAGAGCGCGTAGTCGCTATAGTTGCCCACGTATTCCCGCAGCGTATGGGTCACGTCGTCCAGGGCCAGGATGCGGGTGACGGTGCGATCCAGGAAGGCGCGGTCGTGGGAGATCAGAAGCACCGCGCCGGGATACTGCGCGAGATACTCTTCCAGCCAGGCCAGGACGCGAATATCCAGGTGGTTGGTCGGCTCGTCCAGCAGGAGGAGATCCGGCTGCGAGAGGAGCAGGCACACCAGGCCCAGCCGAGTCTTCTGCCCGCCGCTGAGCGCGCCGACCGGCGACTCCTGATCTACGTCGCCCATGCCCAATCCGGCCAGCACCGTGGCCGCGTCCGCGCGCAGTCTCCCGCCGCCCGACTCCTGGAACTCAGCCAGGGCGCGGTCATATTCGGCCAGGGCCGCTGCCAGTGCGTCGCCTTGCGCCTGCGCCACCGCCTCGGCCAGGCGCGCCAACCGCGCCTCGCCATCTTCCTCCAGGCCACGCGCCGCGCGCAAGACTTCCCCCACCGTGGCCTTCGGTTGAAACTCCAGCGCCTGGGGCAGATACCCCACGCGCAGCGAGGCGGGTGCCAGATGCACAGCGCCGCGCTCCGGCGCGAGTTCGCCCACCAGGATGCGCAGGAGCGTCGTCTTGCCGCTCCCGTTGGGGCCGATGAGTCCGGCACGGTCGCCGCGATTGAGATTGAAGTTGATGCGGTCCAGCACCAGCACATCGCCGAACCGCTTGGTTATATCTCTCACTTGCAACATAGTTACCTCGTGCCACCACAAACAAAAAACGCCGCAGACATAGCGCCTGCGGCGTCAATAACGCGTCGTATCAGGTTCTTCAGGTAACGTATAGCAGGCGCGTGGTCCCGCCACGAACCTGCCCGGCACACGCTCTGTTACAGCATCGCCAACCAGGTGGTTTCCCGACCGGAGTGGGAAGCGGGATAGACCTTAGACGGAGCGTGTGTGGCGAATCACCCCGATACCTCCATGAAGGAAGATGGTGGGCTGCTGTTTTGCAGCGGCCCCAGTGTACCACAAAGAGGAGAAGTGTCAAAATCGGCGTCCGTCGGATTTCATCCGATGGCGAAGTCTTCGGGCAGATTTACTCTTTCGCCACCACCGGCACGTAGGCATAGAAGGTCGAGGCAGCCGCGCGTTCGGGCGTAGAAGCGTCAAAGGTTTCGTCGTAGTATTCAAACTCCACGCCGCCGCTGTGCTTATAGGGAGAGCCCGGCAGCCAGGTCTGGTAGATATAGTCGTAAGTTTGCCGGATGGCAGACATGGGGCAGGGGAAGATGACATAGAATTGAGCGGGCACCCGCCAGACGTCCATCCCTTGCGGGATCTCCGGCGGCTCTGCCACCTCAAACCCGGCCAGGTAATCCCACTCGCCGGTCGTCCCGTCGTAGTTACCCTCCACGCCATAACTGACGTGTGGATTCCCTTTGACTTTGATCTCGCCCATGCGGAGGTGAAACCGGTCCCACAGTTTGCCGATCTCAGTCGGCACCTGATTCATACTGTCGGGGCCACCCCTAATATGGAGCTTCATGCCGACGACGGTGAAGGCGGGCCGCGAACCGAACTTCGGCTCCCGCGGCTTTACCTCGGCGACCGGTTGCATTTGTTCTGCCATCTTTTTGTTCCCTTTCTTTGTAGCTCGCATTTAGACAAAAGATAGGGCGGTCTGCTATGTGAGCGAGACCGTCCTGTGGTAGAACTTGGAGTGTGAACCACCAAGAGACTACCTCAGAGAACCTTAACAGGATTATCGAGTTTCGTCAA
>JADYZS010000053.1 GCA_020853075.1 Anaerolineae bacterium
CGGGCGCAGGTATTCCGTCCCCTTGTGGGATACTCGCCGTGCGGCATGAGGGGCGATCCACGCTACGAACCAGTCACCTAAGAACCTTTTCTCTGGCCGGCCGCGGGCGCGCCCTCTCGCTCCTCTATCTGCACGACGACGCGGCCACCCAACGCTTCCACCACGCGCCGGAGGAAGGATAGGCTGGGCGCGGAGTTCCCGCTTTCCAGGCGCGCGATGCTGGATTGCCTGGTGCCTACCAACTCGGCCAATTCCTTCTGCGTCAGGCCGCGCAGGATGCGAAGCCGGGCCACCTGGTAGGCAGGCTCCAATGCTTCGGCAGCAGCCCGAAATTCCGTGTCCTTCATGCGCTCGGCCTCCCAATCTTCTAAACGGATTGTCTTGGGGGGCATCTTTCCCTCTCCAAGAAATCGGTCATGTATCGCTTGAGGCTCAATGATGTGAATCATACCCGCGCGAGATGCCTTGGACTATAATAATCTTGACAGATAACGGACCGCCGGACTTAAGACAGTGTGACAGGAGACGTTTCTGGACCTCAAGACACGAGTGGAGGTCGCATCTTAAGGAGCAATCATGAAACCATCCAAGTTACGGCTCATCGTCGCCTGGTATCTAGACTTGCTCCTATGGTCTGCCATCCTTTACGTGGGTGAGACTGCCCTGGGATTCTATCGTTATCACTGGCCTGTCGCGGTTGCTGCCTCACTCAGCCTGGAGGCGTTACTCTGGCGGTTGGAGAAAAGGTCGTTCGGGTTCTATGCCATGGGCCTGGTTCGTGATGAAAATGGCAGGTGGGTTCTGGACCCCGAACTTAAGGCTAACGCCCACTGGTTGATTCTTGCGCTAGGCATCTTCCAATTCTACAGCGGACACCGCATCTTTGCCGAAGGCCTCGTGACTGACCCCTTCTTCTATTTGCTGGGCACGCGGCTGCCGAGGCCGTTGTCACAACTGTTTCTGGGCCTCCTGGGAATGGCTTGGATGTACAGCGCCGCCGCGCTTTTTCGCTGCAAGATGCACGCGCCAAGGCTGGTGTTGACGTTGCAAGCCTTCATCCTATTGAATGACCTAGCCAGTTTGCCGCTCTTGAGGGAACTTGTGGAAGACGTGATTGCCCGCGGTCAGGCCGAGCGTGTGGCGATGGGAAGGACCCCAGCCCCAACCACACCTGAGATGCTGATGCAGCTCAATTTCGCCGGGAACCTGGTGTATCTGATCGTGCTGGTCGCTGTCGTTCTCGTCTTCCGCAAAAGGTTCCGCTTTGAGGGCCTTGCATGAATTGGCAAATGGTTCACACTACCCGCGGCACCCGCGCCAATATCTCCGACACCACCTCGTAGTTGATGGTCCCCAGGCGCGCGGCCACCTCCTCCACCGTGATGCGGTCGTCGCCCTGCGCGCCGATGAGCACCACCTCGTCCCCCTGGCGCACGTGGGGGATGTGGGTCACGTCCAGCATCGTCTGATCCATGCAGACGCGCCCGACGATGCTCGCCCGCTGCCCGCGCACCAATACCTCCCCCCAATGCGCGGGCGCGCGGCGGAAGCCGTCGGCGTAGCCCACCGGGATAACGGCGATGCGCTCCTCGCCCTGCGTCCGGTAGGTGTTACCGTAACTGACGTAACTGCCGGGCGGGAGCGTCTTCACCTGGGCAATCTGCGTCTTCCAGGTGAGCGCGGGGCGGAAGCCGGGCGGCAGCGGCGTCTCCGGCGACGGCGCCAGGCCGTAGAGCGCGAGGCCGAGGCGCACCAGGTTGAAGCGGCTCTCGCGCACGGTGAGGAGCGCGGCGGAATTGGCCGCGTGCACCAGCGGCGGGCGCAAGCCCTCCGCGTCCAGGGCATCCAGCACTGCGTGGAAGGCGGCCAGTTGCTCGTAGGTGTAACCTTTGTCGGCGGCGTCGGCTACGGAAAAATGGGTGAAGATGCCTTCCACTTCCACGCCGGGCAACTCCCGCAACAGGCGCACGAAGGGGAGAACTTCGCCAGGCAGGAGGCCGAGGCGACCCATTCCCGTGTCCACCTTGACGTGGAGGCGGGCGGTCTGGCGGAGTTCCGTCGCGGCGCGGCTGAAGGCCCGCGCGCTGTCCAGGTCAAAGACGGTGGCGATGACGCGATGCAGGAGCGTCTCCCGCGCCTGCCATGCCGGTGTGTAGCCCAGGACGAGGAGCGGTGCATCCAGCCCGGCGCGCCGCAGGTTAATCGCTTCGGCCAGGCAGGCGACGCCCAGCATCGTCGCGCCGTTGTTCAGCGCGGTGCGGCCCACGATGGCTGCGCCGTGGCCGTAGCCGTCGGCCTTGAGCACCGTCAGGATGCCGACGCCCGGCCCTACGACCTCCTGCGCCCGCCGCACGTTGTTGGCGATGGCGTTGAGGTCAATCTCCAGCCAGGTGGGGCGGTCGGGCCGGGCCGCGCTGAGGCGGGGGAGCATCGTCCCGGCCCCCTGGCGCACCAACAACTCGCCGGCGCGCGCAGCGTCCCCCGGCGCAAGGAGGCGCGCCACCAGGCGTTCCAGTCGCGCCTCGCGTCCACCCTTGACCAATAGAACCGTGCCGGGGCCGAGGTGCTCCGCCAGGTAGCGCGCCGCTTCGTCAATGCTATACGTCTCAAAGATGGCGGAGGCGGGGAGGCCCGCGGCGCGGGCAGCCCGCGCGCTCCCTCTCGCCCGCTCGCCCACGGTGACTAACGTCTCCACCATGCCGACTGCTGCCTCGCCCACCTTGCGATGCCCTTCGGCCTCGTAGTCGCCTAAATCCTCCATGTCGCCCAGGACGGCCAGCCGCCGTCGCCCTCTGAAGCAGGCGAGTGCCTCCAGAGCGGCCAGCGCCGTCGCGGGCGTGGCGCTCACCGTGTCGTCCAGAATGAGGCTCCCCCCCAGGCCGGAGAGGGGATTCAGACGGCCCGGTAGCGGCGCGAGACCGGCCAGGGCAGCGCAGGCATCGGCCAGCGGCACGCCGCTATGCAGGCCGACGCCCAGCGCGGCCAGCGCAGGATAGACGGCGTAGGGGCCGAGGAGCCGCAGATGGATGGGCGACTCGGTCGGAGTGGTGCCGCGGTCTATGAGGGTGAACGAAACGCCGGCGGGAGTACAGTGAATGTTGGTCGCGCGCAGGTCGGCCTCCGGCGACCGGCCAAAAGTGAGGACGCGGGCGCGCGTGCGCTCCCGCAGGGCGAGGACGCGCGGGTCGTCGGCGTTGAGGAGCGCGAGGCCGTCGGCTGGCAACGCTTCCACCAGGCGGCCTTTCTCGCGGGCTATCGTATCCAGGTCGCCGAAGAAGGCCAGGTGTGCCTCGTGGACGGAGGTGACGATGCCGACGGTAGGGCGGGTGAGCGCGGCCAGGTCGCGCACCTCGTCAAAACTGGCCGCGGCCAGTTCCAGCACCGCGATTTCGTGCTCCGGCCCCAGGCGGCCCAGGGCAATAGGGAGGCCGTAGCGCCCGCTATAACTGGCGGGCGTCTTGAAGACCGGGAAGCGCGCGGCCAGCACTGCCGCCCCCGCGTCCTTCGTCATCGTCTTGCCGCTGGAGCCGGTGACGGCGACGACGCGCGGGGCATAGTGCTGTAAAATGTGCGCCGCCCAATCCAGGAGCGCCTGGCGCACGTCCTCCACCACGATGCAGGTGACGCCGAAGGAACTCAAGTCTAGCGGATGCTGGCAGAGGACGCCCGCCGCGCCGTCCCGCGTCACGTCCAGGATGTAGTCATGGCCGTCGCCCGTCTCCGTCTTGACGGCGAGGAAGAGTTCGCCCGCGTGCAGGAGGCGGGAATCAAAGCAGAAATCGGCGAAGTGGTCGGCGAAGACAGGGCCGTGCAACCGTCCGCCCGTAGCATTCAGCAAGTCGGATAAGAGGATCATGCCAGGGGTCTAGTTCCCGATAGGTTGGAGAGCCAACAGCCCTTCCCAGTCTATCTCCGGAATGGGGGGCGACTGCGGTATTTCCAGCGTCGGCATCATCAGTGCTCGGAGGGTGAGCGCGGTGGCCTGGAGCGGGACGGTATCCACCTGGGGCATGGGCGCGGCGGTGGGGAATATATCTGCGGCCAGGATAGCGCCGGTAATCACAGGCATCGCGGCCATATCCGGCATCGGCACTATCTCCGGCATCGGCGCGGGCGCGGGGAAAATATCCTCCCGTCCAATCTCCGCCGAAATGGGCATCGCTGCCTTCTCCGGCATGGCAGCCTCAGCAGGCATAGCCACCGGAGATGGTTTCGCCGCTTTGGGAGCAGCGGGAGCGGCCCTCACCCGTTTTGGCTCGCGGCCTATCTCGTACTGTGCCTCACGGCTGGCGAGGCGCAGAGCCCAGGCGAAATCTCTGGCGGTGGCGAAACGTTGGTCAGGGTAGAGAGATAGGGCGTTCTCCAACACCTGGTCTAAGGCAGGCCAGACGGCGGGGTTGAAGCGGCTCGCGGGGATGAGGACCCCGGCATCGCGCGCGGGGCCGCGTCGCGCCAGCAGGAGGTACAACAGCGCACCCAGGGCATAGACGTCGCTGCGCGCGTCGGGGTTAGCCCCGGCCACCACCTCCGGCGGCGTGAAGAGGGTGCGCACACGGGGCACGGCCACGCCCAGCACCTGCAAGAGCTGGCTGAGGCCGACGCCGCGCACCATCACCTGGCCCTTATCGTTGATAAAAACCTGATCGCTCCCCAACGAGCCGTGGAACAAACCTTGCTCGTGGGCGTGGCCGAGTGCCTCTGCTGCCTTCAGGGCAACGTTGGTCGCGTCTTTCAGTTCCCACGGCCCGCCCTTGCGCAGCCGCTCCGTGAGGGGCTTTGCTCCATCCACCATACGGACGAGGAGATAAAGCAAGCCATCTTCCTCACCGGCCTCCACCAGAGGGGCCAGGCTGGGGTGGTTCAGCCGCCGCACGATGCTCAAGAGTTGGCGGTAGGTAGCAGCGGCCTCGGTTCGTGCTTTGATGCGTTGCGGCAAGACGCGCGCGGCAATCGGTGTCCCCTTCGTTCCCGGTTCGCGTGTCTGTATCCAGCCGCTGCTGCCCGCGCCGGAACGCTCGCCCAAGATCCGGTAGAGGGCAAGGGCTTGTTGCACCAGGGCCCGGCGTGCCTCTCGCGGGGCGCGGCTCGTCCGTGCCCCGGACGCGACCTGCGCCAGCCAGAGGGTCGTCTCCGGCGACAGCAGCGAACCGTCCTGGGTGGCCGTCAAGGCCAGGATGGCGCGGGCGAGGCGGGCCTGAAAAGAGGAAGGTTTTTTGCTCATGGCAAGGTCACACGCCGAGGCCGATGATCTCCTCCGCCTGGGATACGGCGTTTTGCATGTCGGCGATAAGGCTCGTCATGTCGCTCTCGGTCCAATCCAGTTGCTTGATGGCGATTTCATCAAGCGTATAGCGCAGGCCATCCACGCCGATACCGATGCCCGCCATCAGCGCGGCGGCATTGGCAACGTGGACGGCGGAAGTAAAGCGGAGGTCAGTCTGCGCCTTGGCCGGAGAGTGGTGGTAAGCGACAGCCTCTACCACACGGTCAGGGAGGTTCCAACTTCGCACAATCACGGCACCTACCTCGGCGTGATCGTGCCCGGTAATCTGCCGCTCTACTTCAGTCCAGGCCACGTTCTCAGGATCGCGCTCCGATTTACCCGCCCATTCTGTCTGGTGCTTCACCATCAGGTCAATCGCGAGTTTCCCCACGTCGTGCAACAATCCAGCCACATAGACCTCTGAGCGGGGAGTGATGAGACGGCGCTGTGCCACGCGTTCGCTCCCCGCGGCCACCGCCACCGAATGTCGCCACAGGGCAGTTCGTTCCAGCCGGTAGGCAGGGACGGCGCGAGAAAGAATCTTGCTGGCCGATGCGGCGAAAATGACTTCCTGCACCGTCTCGTAGCCCAGGTAACCGATGGCTTCGTCCAGGGACGCGATGCGCCGCGGAAGGCCGTAATAGGCCGAGTTGACCATCCTCAGAAACAGCCCTGTCATACCCTGATCCAGAGAAAGGACGTGCGCCAGCTCGGACCGTCGTGAACGGGGATCCTGGATCAACTCCAAAGCGCGAACCAGCACTTGCGGCAGAGGCGGGAGTTGGCGCAAGGCGGTAGGAAGTAGGATCGGGGATGTTTCCATACGGACCTCTCCTGCCTGGTTACGACTGTGCTGTTGTAGGTGACAGAGATCTGTTAAGATAGAACTGCTCAATTTCACCTAAACGCGCCACGCAGGCGCGATCTTCCTCGGTTGGTCCCCAGGGTGGCGTAGCGAACCAGGCCGCCAAAATCTCTTTGGCGACAGCCTCAGAAGTAGCGCGGAGGCTCATCGCCAGGATATTGGCGTGGTTCCACAAGCGCGCGCCCTTTGCCGTCTCCGCATCGTGGCACAGCGCAGCGCGAATACCGGGGACCTTGTTGGCTGCCATGCTGACGCCTGTGCCCGTCCAGCAAAGGACAACCCCTTCGTCACAGTGTCCCTCGGAGACCTGTTCGGCTACGGCACGTGCTACCTCCGGCCACGCATCTTTATTTCCCGCCAAAGGGCCGAAGAGTGTGACCTGAAGGCCGCGCTTCTGCAATTCTTCTACCACCGTATCCGTCAAATGAGTCCGCTCATCGCTCCCGACAGCAATTCTCATCCTGTTCTACCCTTAACGTCCAGCGCCGACTGCAAGAATACACCACTGTCCAGATTGTATCACAAGTGGGGAGCCGTCGCAAGGGGTTGCGGTTCGTTCAGGCAAGATGTCGCCGGTGAGTTGATACGAAACGCTTGACAGCCGTATCGCCGTAGATTATACTCTCATCCTATCTCGCATTTAGACAAAAGATAGGGCGGTCTGCTATGTGAGCGAGACCGTCCTGTGGTAGAACTTGGAGTGTGAACCACCAAGAGACTACCTCAGAGAACCTTAACAGGATTATCGAGTTTCGTCAA
>JADYZS010000054.1 GCA_020853075.1 Anaerolineae bacterium
AGCCTAAAGGGCGATTGGTGTATGCGTAAGAGGTGTCCCAATGACAACTTATCAATTTACCGTCGTAATAGAGCCAGACGAGGATGGATTCCACGCTTACGTCCCGGCCTTGCCGGGCTGCCATACGTTCGGAGCGACGATAGATGAGGCACGCGCTAGTATCGCCGAAGCAGTTGAACTCCACATTGAGAGTATGCACCAAGATGGGGAACTGATCCCCGTTGAAGGTGAGCCCTTCATTATCACACGCCTATCGGTTCCATTAGCAGCATGAGCGAGAAACTCCCGCGTGTGAATTGCCAGGAATTGATCCAGGCGCTCAAACGCGCGGGCTTTGAGGAGCAACGACAACGAGGGAGTCACTTGCACCTCCGGCGCCGGTCTGATAACAAACGAGTAACCGTGCCCGTTCATAAAGGGCGACCAATACCCATCGGCACATTGCGTGCTATTCTGCGCGATGCCGACATCAGTATTGATGAGTTCCGCGCGCTGCTATAGAGAGCAATAACGTTGAGGTCATCATGTTCAATCTGATCTGGCTTATTCCGCTCTTTCCGCTGCTCGCCTTTACGGCCATCGTCCTGTTTGCCCATCGCAGCAACCGCCTCAGCCATAGCCTTGCCATCGGCGGCGTCGGGCTCTCCTGGCTCCTCGGGTGGGCCGTTTTCTTCCAGGCGTGGGGCACAGGGCACATGGGCGAGGAACCGCCTACCGTTCTGCTATGGGGCATCCCTGGCGGCCAGACCACGCTTCAACTCGGCTTCATGGCCGACCGCCTGACCGCGCTCCTCCTCTTCATGGTTCCCTTTGTCTGTTTGATGATCTTCATCTACAGCGTGGGCTACATGCAGGGCGACCCGCGCTACGCGCGCTTCTTCGCCTACATCTCCCTCTTCGCCGCCGGGATGCTCGGCCTCGTCGTCTCCGACAATCTGGTGACGCTCTTTATTTTCTGGGAGATCATGGGCCTCTGCTCCTACCTCTTAATCAGTTTCTGGTTTGAGAAGGAATACGCCGACCCGAAGCACATCACGCCCAAAGAAGCGGGCCTCAAGGCGTTCCTGACGACGCGCGTCGGCGACGTCATCTTCTTCTCCGGGATGCTTCTTCTGTATGCGCTCTCCGGCTCCCTCACTTTCACGGATATTCTCTCCGAGCGCAACCTGGAGATGCTGGCCCAACGCACGGTGTGGCTCCCCCTCCTGGGCACGATGCCCTGGGCCACCCTCATCGCCATCCTCATCTTCGGCGGCGCGGTGGGCAAGAGCGCGCAGTTCCCGCTGCACGTCTGGCTCCCGGATGCCATGGAAGGCCCGACGCCGGTGAGTGCATTGATTCACGCTGCCACCATGGTCTCCGCGGGCGTCTTCCTCGTCGCCCGCATGTTCCCCCTCTTCACGGTGGTGGAGGGCGGCGCGCAGTTAGGCACAGTTGCCTTCATCGGTGCCTTCACCGCGTTGTTGACCGCGACCATCGGCCTGGCCCAGAACGACATCAAGCGGGTGCTGGCCTTCTCTACCATCAGCCAACTGGGCTATATGTTCGCCGCGCTGGGCATCGGCGCGTACGTGGCTGCGGTCTTCCACCTCATCACCCACGCCTTCTTCAAGGCGCTCCTCTTCCTCGGCTCCGGCTCCGTGATTCACGGTGTGGAGCATGGGCATCACGTGACGGCCCATCCCACATCCGGCCATCAGGAACACGACCACGAGGAGAAACACGAAGAGGAATTTGACGCCAACGACATGATGAACATGGGCGGCCTGCGCAGCCGCATGCCGTGGACATTCCGCACCTTCCTCATCGGCACGCTGGCCCTCGCGGGCATCGTCCCCTTCGCGGGCTTCTGGAGCAAGGACGAAATCCTGGCCGACGCCTGGCAGGAGTTTCTGCACGAGGGGGTCATCTCCTGGCCCTTCTTCGTCTGGCTCCTTTTGACGGTGGCCGCCTTCCTCACGGCCTTTTACATGGGCCGCCAGGTCTTTCTGACCTTCGGTGGCAAGCCGCGCACCGCCGCCGCCGAGCACGCCCACGAGAGCCCCCGCACGATGACCGCGCCGCTCATCGTCCTGGCCGTCTTCGCCGCCCTCTTAGGGTTGGCGGGCACGCCCTGGGCCAACCTCTTCCACCAGTACGTAGGCGAGGAGGGCGCGGTCGGCGTCGGCGCGAAAGCAGGGACGCCCTTTAACTTGCCCATTGCCCTCATCTCTACGCTCATGGCCGTGGGCGGCCTCTTCCTGGGTTGGCTCCTCTATGGCCGGAAGCCTTTGCCGGCGGGCCAGCCCGACCCGCTGGTAAAAGCGTTGGGGCCGGTTCATACGCTGCTAAAAAACAAGTACTATTTTGACGAACTCTACGCGGCCACGGTGATTCGCTTCGCCCGCTGGCTGGCCGAGTTCTTCTATCGCTTTGACGACCGCTGGATTGTGGACCCCATCGTGGATGCGGTAGGAGCCTTCGGGCGCTCCCTCTCCGCCTTCGGGGGCCGCTTTGACGTGCGCATCGTGGACGGCATCGTCAACGGCGTGGCCGAGGTCTCCGACCGGGCCGCGGGCGTGCTCCGCCAGGTGCAGACCGGCAAGGTGCAGAACTACTTGCTGGCCGCGATGCTGGCGGTGATGGCGCTACTGGGCTTCTATTTAGCATTTTGAGTGGTAAGCGATGGACGCGGTACTGGAGCGCAAGCAGCGCGCGGCAGACGACTTTTTACAGCGACTCCTGGCAGGCCGCGCCCGCGAGCACGTCGCGAAGGTCATCTTGCACGGGAGCGTGGCCCAGGGCACGGCGCAGCCCGACAGCGACATTGACCTGCTGGTCTTCGGTACCGGTGAGCCGGAACTGGTGCGAGACGCCGTGCTGAATGCTGGTTTAGAGGCTTCTGGCGTCGCCAGTGAGAGTATTGAGCCGCTGGTCTATCCCTATGGCGAGTACCGGCAGCCTTCAACCTACTTCGTTTTTAACGCCCTGCGCAAAGGGCGGGAGATGTACTCAATGGACGCGGCAGAA
>JADYZS010000055.1 GCA_020853075.1 Anaerolineae bacterium
CCGCTTCGCCGTTGTCGTCATCTTTCTTTTCACTTGTCAGTTGCTCGGCTTCGGATTTGGGGGCCTCTGGGCTCTTGGGCGGGCGCGAGGCGGTGACCTTCAAGTCCACAAAGTTCTGCTCGTTGATGTAAGCCTCTACCGTATCTCCCATCTTGAACTTGCCGGCCAGCACTCCCTCGGATAGCACGTCCTCTATCTGGTGCTGGATAACCCGGCGCAGGGGCCGCGCGCCGTAGGCCGGGTCGTACCCTTCCTTCGCCAGCAAGCTCTTGGCCTCCTCCGTCGCTACCAGGGTAATCTCGTGCTCCGCGAGTTGCACCCGCACCCGGTTCAGTTCCAGATCCACGATGGACTTGATCTGCTCCTGGGTCAACGAGCGGAAGACCATGATGCCATCCACCCGGTTAAGAAACTCAGGCCGGAACGTGCGCTTGAGGGCATCCAAGACGCGATCCTTCATCTTCTGGTACTCAGCTTCTTGCTCCTGCTCCTCGTCGCGGGTGATGGCAAAGCCCATCGGCCCTACGCGACCCAGAGTGGATGCGCCGATGTTGGAGGTTAAAATCAGAATAGAATTACGGAAATCCACACGGCGGCCTTTGGCGTCGCTCAGGTGGCCGTCCTCCATGATTTGCAGAAGCATGTTGAAGACTTCTGGGTGCGCCTTCTCAATCTCATCAAACAGGATGACGCAGTAAGGTCGTCGCCGCACTGCTTCGGTCAACTGACCACCCTCTTCGTAGCCGATGTAGCCGGGGGGCGCACCCACTAAGCGCGAGACGTTGTGCCGCTCCATGAACTCGGACATATCCAGTTTGATCAGAGCCTCTTCGCTTCCGAACATGAATTCGGCCAGCGTCTTCGCCAGGAGCGTCTTGCCCACGCCCGTCGGCCCCAGGAAGATAAACGTACCGATGGGGCGCTTCGGATCCTTCAGGCCTGCCCGCGCCCGCCGCACGGCCTTGGAGATGGCCTTGATCGGCTCGTCCTGGCCCACCACGCGCCGGTGCATCTCTTCTTCCATCTGCAACAGGCGTTCCGATTCCTCACCAGCGATGCGGCGCACCGGCACGCCTGTCCACATGGAGATGACTTCGGCGATGTCATCTGCGGTCACTCTGGGTCGGTTCGTCACCGAGGTCCAGCCGGCACGCATTTGCCCGAGTTTCTGCTCTAACTCAACCTCGCGGTAACGCAGGTCAATGGCATCGTCAAACCGCTGTGTGCTGAGAGCCTCCTCCTTTTCCTTCTGCAACGCCTTGAGGTTGACAAAGGTTTCGCGCAGGTTGGCAGCGTAGGGGGTTTTGTACATGCGCACGCGGCTGGAAGCCTCGTCAATCAGGTCTATCGCTTTATCGGGCAGGAAGCGGTCGGGAACGTAGCGGGCCGAAAGGTGGGCAGCAGCCTGAATCGCTTCTTCGGTGATCTCCAGTTTGTGATGCTCTTCGTAGCGGCTCTTGATGCCCCGCAGACTCTCCACGGTCTCTTCTATGGTCGGCTCCTCTACAAGCACTGGCTGGAAGCGACGTTCCAGCGCCGCGTCGCCCTCAATGTGCTTGCGATACTCGTCCAGTGTTGTCGCGCCGATGCACTGCAATTCACCGCGCGACAGGGCAGGTTTGAGAATGTTGGCCGCATCCACCGAACTACCGGCAGAACCTGCGCCGACCAGCATGTGTACTTCGTCAATGAAAAGGATGGAGGTGCTGTTCTTAATCTCTTCAATGACCTTCTTGAGCCGCTCTTCAAATTGGCCGCGATACATAGTCCCGGCCACCAGGCTCCCCACATCCAACATAAGAACTCGTTTATTCAGGAGCGGTTCGGGCACGTCCCCGGCAATGATGCGCTGTGCCAGGCCCTCCACGATGGCCGTCTTGCCCACGCCAGGTTCACCGATGAGGGCCGGGTTGTTCTTGGTGCGCCGGGAGAGGATCTGCACAACCCGCTCAATCTCTTTCTGACGGCCAATAACGGGATCTAATTTACCTTCCTCGGCCTGAGAGGTCAGATCAACGCCGAGTTGGTCTAGCAAAGGAGTTTCTTTGCGTTTCTTCTCCTGGGCCTGGCTTTGGGCCTGGCTCTGCAGGATGCTGCGCGCGGTCTGCGTACGCACGCGATCCAGGCTGATGCCGAGGCTGCGTAAGACGTTGACCGCGATGCCGTCGCCCTCGCGCACGAGGCCAAGCAACAAGTGCTCTGTACCGATATAGTGGTGGCCCATCAGACGCGCTTCGTCCACCGCCAGTTCAATCACCCGCTTGGTACGCGGGGCCAGGCTGGGCTTGCCAAAGGGAGAACCGGAGCCGTGTCCTACAGTCCGCTCTACGGCGCGAACGACCTGGACCGGGTCAACCCCCAACTCCTTGAGCACCTTGACCGCGACGCCGTTTTCCTCTTTGACTAATCCCAGAAGGAGGTGCTCCGTGCCCACGTAATTATGATTCAGGCGTACTGCCTCATCTTGAGCCAACTGTAATACGTGTCTCGCCCGTTTGGTGAAGCGGTCAAACTTGTCCGCCATTTCCGTCGTCTCCTCAATTGTTTGACGTCCCCCAACGATTCCATCTCAATTATATCACAAAACAGACCGGATGTGGTAAGCCTTGTTCCGATGAGATCTGGGAATCATCGTCTAAAAGAATGACGCAAAGGGGCTGCAAGCGGTTCCGCCTGAGCCCCTTTGTCTCATGGACTGGTTGAAGCAAGATCAGATCGCGCGTGGCAGGTCAGGGCGCGCTGCACCTATCCACGGGCGGGCGCGCCGCGCCCATCTTGTAAAGAACCGAAGAAGGCTGTACTCTCCCTGGGGCCGCCTGCCAAAGCCTTATCATGATGCCCCTGGGAGGCTTTAGAAAGGCTCCTAATCCTGCCCGGCAGGGTCCTCGTAGTCAGCGCCCATCTCATCCTCGCCTTCCGCGTCCATTCCCTCCTCAGCCTCTTGCCAGTCGTACTCGGCGTAGTCTTCATCGGCTACGCGCTTGAGGCTGAGTCCCATCCGGCGACGGGACGGGTCAATCCGGATGATGCGGAGTTGCACCGCGTCGCCCTCTTTGACAACCTCTTTAGGGTGGTTGACGCGATGCTTGGCAAGTTCTGAGATGTGGATGAGACCCTCTACGCCGTTGTCAACGCGCGCGAACGCCCCAAAGTTAGCCAGTTTGGTGATCGTCCCTTCTACCACCTGGCCGACTTTGTACTTCTGGGTAACGACACTCCACGGCTCGGCCTGCAAGCGTCTGAGGCTCAGACCAATGCGACGCTTGTCGCGGTCCACGTTGAGGATATACACCTCAACCTCTTGCCCTACCTGCAGAACTTCGCGCGGATGGTTGACCCGCCCCCAAGAGAGTTCCGAGAGGTGGATGAGGCCGTCTGCGCCGCCCAGGTCTATGAACGCGCCAAAGGGCTGCAAACTGGTGACAATGCCTTTGCGCACGTCACCCCGTTGCAGGCTACTGAGCAGGCGTTCCTTCTGCTCCTTGCGCCAATCACGAACGGCCAATCGCTCCGAAAGGATGAGCCGATTACGGCGACGGTCAATCTCTATGACCTTAAGTTGGAGCTTCTGACCGACCATGTGAGCCCAACGCTGGTCCGATGAGTCTGCCCCCTCTGGGCCCTCTGGGGATGCAGCGTCTTCCATCGGCCGCGCGCTCACCAGCTGCGATGCTGGCACGAAGCCGCGAACCTTCCCCATGCGCACAACCAGGCCGCCACGGTTGAATCCGGCCACCGTGGCCTCAAACACCTCCTGAGTCTGGTGGAGGCGTTCCGCTTCTCGCCAATCTCGCTCTTGCTGCGCTCGCGCCAGCGAAAGGACGATGTGGCCGTCCTTGTCCTCGGGCCGCACCACGAACGTTACGATTTGGTCGCCAACCTTCAACTCGGATAAAATATCCGCTCCCAGGCGTTCCAGTTCGCGACCGGCAATAATACCTTCTGATTTCGCTCCCACATCTACCGTGACTTCGGTGGGAGTGATGCTGACGATGGTGCCGTCCAGGATGTCGCCGACCTTTGACGTCGGCAGGTTGTAGGACTCAACGAGAAGTTGATCCATTGAGATGCCTGGCGTCGCAGGTTCGGTCGGGGCCTCCTTCCCTTCCTCGGGGACCTGCGCTTCTTCCGGGTTGCTCATACGGTTGTTGTGCTACTCCTCCCCCATGATGTGTTCCCATTATAACGGATTATGCTGCAAAAGGCAAGCAAGTGTAGTAGATCGGGCTGATTTGGCGCGCAGAAAGGCTGGCCGAAGAGGGCACGGAGGCAGGGGGCATCGGTTGGAAACCGACGGCCATTGATTTAGGAAGCCTGCAGAGCGGGCTTAATGTACTCGCAGCCGTCGGATAAAATCTGACGGCTGACTTTACGTCTCAATTCTCGCCCGCCCGCGATCTCATATCGGGAGTCAGCAGCCGCTCAAACAAATTGGCACGCCAGGCCGCGCGCAGCACGATGCCCCATACCCCCACCACGGCAGCAATCAAGAGGAAGTCATACCAGCGCAGGGGCGACAACTCAAAGGACGCGCCCAGGCCGGGTACGGCGATGATGAC
>JADYZS010000056.1 GCA_020853075.1 Anaerolineae bacterium
AGAGGGCTTCAACGCGCTCAAATCGGGCATCGGGCGCGCCGAAACGGAAGGCCCCGCGATCACCCTTGACCAACTCAAGCGGGTAGCGGCCAAGTACGACGCGCTGCGCGACGCCCTGGGCATGGACGTGAAATTGATGGACGACACCCACGGCGTCTTTAACCCCCTCAACGCGCTGCGTCTTGCTCACGTGTTGGAACCCTACCGTCTCCTCTTCCTGGAAGAGGCAACCATCCCCGAAGACCCGGAGGGCTATGCCCGTGTCCGGCGCGGCACGACCATTCCCATCGCCGGTTCGGAGCGGCTGACTAACAAACATCGTTTCAACGACTTCTTCCGCCTGGGCGCGGTGGACATCGCGCAACCCGACATCGTCTATATCGGCGGCATCACCGAGATGAAGAAGGTGGCAGCGTTGGCGGAGGTGTATCAGGTGGTCATCGCGCCGCACAACACGAAAGGGCCGGTGGGGATCATGGCCGCGGCCCACGTCATGGCGGCGATCCCCAACCCTCTTATCCAGGAATTCATGAAGCCGAGCACGGTTCCCTGGCGGAACGACGTCCTCAAACACCCCCTGGTGATTGAGGATAGTTGCCTGGTGGTGCCCGACCGCCCCGGCCTGGGCGTGGAGTTTGACGAGGAGGCATTGAAGCCGCATTTGGTGCGATAACGCGGTTATGGGGAGTATCCAGCCCTCACCCTCCCCCTGCCCTCCCTCTCCCAAATTTGGGAGAGGGAGGGGTGAAGGGGTGGGTGAGGGCCATTCGTCTCTCGCGGAGGTTCTACAGATATGGCACGATACGACATCTTGATCCGGGGTGGCGAGGTGGTGGATGGCACAGGGAGCCCGCGCCGCCGGGCGGACGTGGCGATTCGGGCGGGGCGGGTGGTTGCCGTCGGGCTTGATCTCGCCGGAGAGGCTACGAGGATATTGGACGCGCGCGGCAAGATCGTCGCGCCCGGTTTCATAGACGTCCATACCCATTCCGACGCCGCGTTGGCGCTGGATGGCGACGCGCAGTGCGCAATTCGCCAGGGCATCACCACAAACGTCGCCGGTAACTGCGGCGTCTCCCTCTTTCCCATCGGCCCAGATGGCCCGGAACTCAACTTCCTGGCGAACGCGACGGTGCGCGAGCACCTGCGGCCCGATTGGACGACGGCGGCCGGCTACCTGGATCATCTGGAACAAGAGGGCGTTTCCATCAACGCGGGCGTGCTGACGGGGCATGGCTCGCTCCGGCGGGCGGTGGGCGCGCAGGGCCGTGGTTGCACGGCGGCGCAATTGGCGCAGATGAAAAGCCTCCTGGCGGAGTCGTTGGAAGACGGGTCATTGGGGTTGAGCACCGGCCTGACCTATGCGCCCGGGTGCTACGCCGAGCCGGAGGAGGTGGTGGCACTGGCGCAGGTGACCGCGCAGTATGGCGGCATCTACGCGACGCACATGCGCTCTTACGATGCGGCGCTGGTTCCGGCGATAGAAGAAGCCCTGGACGTTGCCCGCCAGTCCGGCGTGACGTTGCAGATTTCGCACCTGACCCCCGGCCCCTCCCTGTACGGCAGCGCGCCGCGGCTCCTGAAGATACTTGAAGAAGCGCGCACCCAGGGCGTTGACGTGGCCTGCGACATCAACGTGCAGCCCACTGGCTCCACCAGCCTGCGGTCGTTGTGCCCACTCTGGGCTTTGGAAGGCGGCAACGAACGCCTGTTGGAGCGGCTGCGCGACCCGGCTCTGCGCGCCCGTATGCGCCAGGATATCCTGGAAAAGGGTTCGGGGACAGGGGGGAGCATGATGCAGGCGCTGATGCAAAGCGGCGAATGGGATAAACTCTGGCTGGGGACCTGCAAGGTCAATTACGCGTATCGCGGCAAGTCCTTTGCCGAGATCGCGCGATTGCGGGGTGAAGACCCCTTTGACATGGTTTTCAATGTCCTGCTGGAGGAAGAGGCCAGCGCCACCTTCTTTGGGGTGAACAAATCCGAGGACGATATTGAAAAGATGATGGGTGGCTCCTTCGTCTCGCTGATCACCGACGGCATGGGCTGGTCGCAGGTTGGCCCGCTGGCGAAGGAGATAGACCACCCGCGCAATTACGGAGCCTACCCGTGGGCTATCCGGCGCTACGTGCGCGAGCGGCGCGGCACTACTCTGGAAGAGGTGATCCACCACAGCACAGGGGTTCCGGCGGCGCGCTTCGGTCTGACCGACCGGGGGGAGATTCGGGAAGGGGCCTGGGCGGATATCGTCATCTTTGACGAGAACGAGATCGCGGATAGAGGAACCGTTGCCGACCCGGCTCAGGACCCAGTCGGCATCGCCGCGGTGCTGGTCAACGGCGAGATTGTGGTAGAGAACGGCAAGCATACCGGCGCGCGTCCGGGGCAGGTGCTGAGGCGGAAAGGCGGGTAGTTCAGGAGTGGCAGCGCCCCCGGTGCTCCTGGCAGGTTGTCTTTCCACAGACAGTACAACGCACGCCGCTCTTCACGCATACGGGCCGAGCGCAGACGGCGCAAGGAGCGATGTCGGCGGCGCAAAGTTGGCAGAACTCCCGCTTGCAGAAGTCACACCCCGCGATGCAATGATCGCAGGCCAGATGGCCGTTGGCGCACAGGTGCAGCCGATAGACAGCCTCACCACAGGCTTGGCACAGGAGCGGTTCCAGCCGGTGTAGGAAAGGATCCCAGACGAAGAGGGGGCGGGCCTCGGTGTAGCGGTTCTCCACCTGGGCCGGTAGCGCCAACTTGGGCTGGGCAATGACGGCTGTGTTGATCAATTCCAAAGCGAGACGCAGACGGTACTTGGCTGCCACATCGGCCAACTTGCTCTCCCGGTCGTTCCGGGCGAATGTCATCTTTTGCTCCAGGACGGCTCGTTGCGCCGGGTCCTCGGTTCGGGCCAGGCGACGTTGGAGGTCGGTCTCCATCTCGTCGTAGAAGGCGACGAGACGCGCCTGGTCTAGTTCCAAGTGACGTGCAGCCCGTCGCCGCGCCGCTTCCAGCCGCTGGTTCCGTTTCTGGGCCACGGCTTGCCCGGCCCGCACCTGGAGGCCGCCCAGTGCGGAATCGGACAAAGGAACCGAGTCAGGCTGCCAAAGTAGGGGGGCGACGGGCATCTCGCGAAAGCGAGGCTCCCGTTCCAACAGAAGACGATCCCCGACCGCCTCCAATGCAGCGGCGGGCTTCCCTGCTTGCACGTCCAGGAGAACGGAAACCACCTCCTCTTCCTTCTCGTCGGAGATCAGCGCGGCTTTGAAGTTGAAGCGCACGTAGTAATGTAACCGTGCTTGGGGAATCGCGCCGGTCTCCGGTTGGAGCCAGGCGTTAGGGAAGACCATCTCTCGCTTGATCAGGTCAAAGAGATCGCGCTTCTCCAGCCGTACCTCGTTGATGTACCAGCGGGTTGGCCGGTCCAGGGTGCGGGCAGCGGCGATGATGCGCTCTACCAGGGGGTGGGCGATGGTCAGGTGCAGCGAGTCGGGGTGTGCGGCTGCTACTTCTGGGCTGAAGGTCAGCTGCAGGAAAGGATCAACTCCCAGGCGGCCCCCCTCTTTCTCAGGGAGGAGGATGTCTATCAAGCCGTAGGCTGGTCGCTCCACCAGAGCGCCCTGAGCCTCGGCATAGGACAGGACAAACTCCTCCAGGTCATCGTTCATCCTACCGGCACCGCTGTACCTGCGCCAAAATCCTGACCGAACAGGGCCTCATCATAGGCTTGCGTCGCCAGGTAACTTTGCCTTGCCCGTACCAGATCATCCCCCAGTTTTTCCATTCCGGCTACCGCCTCTGCGGGCGTGCGGGCCGTTGCCCAGATGTCCAGCACGATCTCCTCAAACTCTCGTTCGTCTTCCAGGTTGCCCAGGATCATGTCCATCTCTCCCACGACCAACTCAAACATATTGATCTTGGCATCCAGCACCCGGAGGATGTAATCTTCAACAGTTCCCTCAGCCGACAGATTAAGAATCTCCACCTCCCGCGTCTGGCCGATACGATGCAGGCGGCCCACACGCTGCTCAATCCGCATCGGGTTCCAGGGGAGATCGTAGTTGATCATGCGGCGGCAGAATTGCAGATTGCGCCCCTCACCAGCGGCCTCCGTGGAGAGGAGAACAGGAACCGGCCCTTCAAAGGTGTGGATGGCCTCATTCTTTTGTGCCATGGTCAGGCTGCCATGATAGGCGACAAAGGGAATCCCCCAGGTGCGTAACTGTGCGGCCAGGTACTCCAGTGTTGCCAGAAAGTGAGTGAAAATGAGAACCTTCTCGCTTCCGACTTCAAGGAGCCTGCGGAGTGCCTCTGCCTTGGCTTGGTGGGTCACGCGCTCGGCCCTGTCCGCCAATGCGATCAGCGTTGTCTTTTGGTCCGTGTTGAATTGCTTCCCCGCGGCCAGGCGGTGCAACGTCGGCACCACAGCGAATGTGCTGGACCCGATCTCTCGTTGCAGAATACCCAGGGTGAATTTGAGCCCCGCCTTGCCGTCTCGCACTGGCATGCCCGACTCGTCGCTCTGGCGGAGAGTCGTGCGCACGAAGGTGCTGACGTCATCGTAGAGGGCTTGTTCCGGAGGCGTCAGGCGCAAACGCACGGTGTGGGCCCGGCGGCGCGGGAGGTTCAGGTTGACCTGGCTGCGGGTGTTGCGCACCATTACGTCGGCCAGGAGTTCCCGTAGGAGGCCTCTGTTCTTGGGCAGGCGAGGGTCGCCGCGCACCACGAACTGACGCCTGAATTGTCGTTCACTGCGTAGTTGTCCCGGTTTCAAGAGCGTGATGAGATTGTAGAGTTCATCTAGTTTGTTTTGCACAGGCGTAGCAGTGAGGAGGAGAAGATACTTCCGCTGGAGGCTATCTATGAACTTCCAGGAGACGCTGGCCCGGTTCTTCAGGTGATGCGCCTCGTCCACGATGACCAGGTCATAGGGAACCTGGCTGATAGCCTCGCGATGATCGGGCCGCCGGGCCGTGGCCAGGGAAGCAATGACGCGGTCGTAGCGAGCCCAGGCAGCCGGGCCCAACGTCCGGAAAGCCTGGTCCTCATGGGTCACAAAATCCAGGACAAATTTGCTTGCCATCTCTTCCCGCCACTGCTCTACCAGAGCGGGAGGCGTGAGGATGAGAACCTTGTGACTCAGACCACGCAACAGATATTCTTTCAGTACCAACCCGGCTTCTATGGTCTTGCCCAGCCCTACTTCGTCGCATAGGAGCCCCCGGCCCCGGAAGCGGCGCAGTACTGTTAGGGCCGTTTGTGTCTGATAGGGGAATGGCGTCACAGCGACAGACCGCAAGGCCAGGAGTTCCTCAAAGCCCTGGATAAGGGAGAAGTATTCTGCCTGAAGGCGGAGGCGATAGATTTTCTCGGGCACGAAGTCGCCCTGGGCCAGCGTGCGCAGCACGGCGACGTTCGTGGGGGCCAGGATAATGTCCAACGAATCGGAGTGGGAGGATTCAGCCATCAGCGGTCAGTTCCTGGCCCCATTCTACCACAAGCCGAGGGGAATGGAAACAGACACTCAATCCAGATGGAACACTTCCTCCAGTTCTACCATACTCTCGTCGGGGTGTAGCCCACCGAGGGCCTCAAAGTAAGGGGCCATGAACTCCTGCCACCTGGCATTGATGGCTTCTTTGGACATGCCTGCCAGGGCAGCCTGGAACGACTCCGGTGTCTCAAAGTAACCGAATAACAGGCCGTCGTCGCGCAGGAAGAGGGAGTAGTTGTGCCAGCCGGTGCGCCGGAGAGCAGCCAGCATCTCCGGCCAGACCGCGCTGTGATGCTTCTTGTATTCCTCCACCTTGTCGGCTTTGACTTTGAGCAGGAAGCCCACACGCTTCATCGGTTTTCCTTCCTATCCAAGAATAGTAGAGGTGAGGCGTTTGTTGAGTTCCGTCACAAACGCTTTCTCATCATCCACCGTGATGCCGAGCAGAGATACTGCCTGAGTCTTGCCGAAGAAGCCCATCACCAGGGCTGGTTCCTTGAGCCGTAGGACGAGGCGGGGTTCGCCGAAGACGGCTACGTTCAGATAGCCCTCCGCCTTCCTGTCTGAGAACGTCGCCCTGCGCACTTCGGCGATGTGTGCCAGCGGTATCTCGGCCCGCCACTGGAAGCCGGTGCGCAGGTGCAGATGCGTGGGCGTGAGCACCATGGGCTGCAACCGCGCCGATTGGTAGTATCCCAGCATCCAAAGCAAGGCGTAGAGATTCAGAGCGGTGACGGCCCAGGCAACGGGCGCGCTCCACAACTGGATGAGGAAGTGCAGAGCCGCAGCCTCTACAATAACGATGAAGAGCATGGCGTAGAAGACGATTGTATAGCCACTTTGCCGGTGATATGGAAAAACGATGCTCTCTGGCTGGGCCAGCCGGAAACGCCGGGCCCAGCCAAACAGGGCAAAGTAGATCAGCGAGAATTCTGTCGCCAGGAGCCTGGTGAACAGCGACCGGCCTAGCGACTGTTGGATGCCCTGGCGCAGCGCGTCGGCAAAGTAGAGCGCATTTGCCTGGGCCTGGCGCACGCGCCGGATAATGTCCCTCGCTCGCCACACGACCAGGCCCAGGGCCACGAGTTCGCCCAGCGGCGCGAGTATCTCAACGAAATCCAGATATGCTTGCTGAGGCAGCGGTAGGATGAACCTGACGGCAGCAAGGGACAGGAAATAGAGCGCGACAACGCCGCTGGCGGGTGAGTATTTCTTGCGGGCGAGCAAGATATAGTAGAGCAGAGGGATGCCGATAGCGACGTCGGCTATGATAGCTACGGTCAGGACCTCTGGCTTCTGTGCCAGGTGCATGAGACCGGCGACCTGCGCTTCGGTGGCGAGGAGCGCCGACGACAGGATGACGAAGAGGATCAGTGAGTTCCTGCGGGTGAGGATCATTGCCACGCCTTTCTGGGTTATCTCAAGGGTTTGCGGACTTCCTCCGAATCTTCACGAACCGTGCTCTCGTTATTATAGCACGGGTGGTATAAAACGACAGGCGCGGTCCCGCTGTGTCTGGGTTCGTCAGAGCGTCTCTATTATGGAGCCACGTGCACGGTAAATGCCGTGATTTATTGCAATAATATGCCATTGATGGTAACATAAGCGCATGAACTTTGCGCGGCTGTTGGAAATCGTAGGGGACGAGCCGGTTTTTGAGACCGGCCTCCTTCTGGCGGGTGACGTGGACCCGACTGAAGTGCGTCGCCAGTTGTCACGCTGGACGAAGGCAGGTCGGCTCTACCAGTTGCGGCGCGGCCTTTATGCTCTGGCCCCTCCTTTCCAGAAGATCAAGCCCCATCCCTTCGTCGTTGCCAACCGCCTGGCGCGCGGCTCCTACGTCAGTTGCCAGGCGGCTCTAGCCTATTACGGACTCATCCCGGAGTACGTGCCGGTCGTGACCAGCGTCACCACCGCGCGGCCTGGGCACTGGGATACCCCACTGGGAAGTTACGATTTTCGCCACGTTAAGGCGGATTTCCTGCTCGGTTACCGGATGGCAGACCTGGGCGGAGGTCGACGCGCGTTCCTGGCTACTCCGGCAAAGGCTCTGCTCGATCTCATCTATCTGCATCCAGGTGGGGATAACGCCGATTACCTGAGTGAATTGCGCCTACAGAATCTGGACCGCCTGGACCTGGAGGAGTTGCAGCGCCTGGCTGACCTCGCCGGCCGCGCCAAACTGCGACGGGCCGTGACGGTGGTAGCAGATCTGGCGCGCACGGAGGCTGCGGAGTACGAGGTGCTATCATGAAGGCATATCTCGCCGACCTCGTCGCTGCTGGCCTGACGCCTGCCCACGGGCGCAACCTGGCGCGCGAATACTTGCAGGCCAGGCTCCTCGGCTCCTTGCAGCGCATGGGGGCGATGATCCCTCTCGCTTTTCACGGAGGTACAGCGTTGCGCTTTCTGTATGCGATTCCGCGCTATTCCGAAGATCTGGACTTTGCTTTGGAGAGGGCATCCGCGCAGTACAACTTCCGGGCCTATTTGCGGGCCATACGCGCGGAGTTAGCGGCAGAGGGCTATATCGTAGAACTCAAGGTGAGCGATCGGAAAGTAGTCCACAGCGCGTTCGTCCGTTTCCCTGGCCTTCTGTACGAACTGCGTTTATCTCCGCACAGGCAGGAAACGCTTGCGGTGAAGATAGAGGTTGATACGAACCCGCCGGCAGGATCTGTGCTGGTTACGAGCGTGGTCCGCCGTCACGTAACGCTCCAATTGCAGCATCACGATCCGGCATCGTTGCTGGCCGGGAAGTTGCACGCTCTCTTGCAGCGGCCCTATCCCAAGGGAAGGGACCTCTATGACTTGCTGTGGTATCTGGGTGACCGAGACTGGCCTGCGCCCAACCTGGTGCTCCTCAACAACGCCTTGCGGCAAACCGGATGGAATGGTGTCCCTTTGACCGGACAGAATTGGCGGCAGGTTGTGCGGGATCGCATACAATCATTGGCTTGGGATCGTGTTGGGGCAGATGTGCGCCCTTTTCTTGAGCCGGGGGCCGACCCCGGCCTCTTAACCCGCGAGAACGTGATGCGGGTGCTGGGACAGGGATGATTTCCCCGCGCGTCGTTCATATATCTACACAGCCGTTCCCGTCGCCTTCGTCGCTGACGTAGGTGGTGCGTACCTGCGGGCGCGAGCGCCGCGCAGCCTGGCGCATCCTCCAACCCGCTGCTGCCAGGGCTATGCCTGCCAGAAGAAGCGCGCCAGCGACCATGTAAGCCAGCAGAACGGGCCAGATCGCGATAGCCAGGGCCAGGATGATCAGGGCCAGACCTGGGACCATAAGCAGCCACCAGGCTCCACGGGGCGCGTGGGTCGTGAGACGCTGGCCGTACCTGCGTATGCGGATGAAAATCGGTCTCTGGGTGAACATGACGTCTGTTGCTCCTATCTTTGGTGCAGCGTCCTACTCCTTATTATATTCTATGCAGAATCTATGCATAATCTGTCAGAGATGCTCCATAGGCTTCCAGGTTTTGGTTTCTCCCCGTCTGTGGTATAATGTGCAAATTCATCACCGCTACGAGGGGCGGCACTACTTTTTCTCACTCATTTTAAGGAGGCATGAAGAAGATGAGAGGCACGAAGTTTTTCCATCTCTTGCTTGTGGCCGCGCTCTTCGCCATCGCGTTCAGCGGCTGCGCCGCGGCCAGGCCGAAGAAGTATGTGGTAGCCACCGATGCGACCTGGCCCCCCTTTGAGTACGTAGATGAGCAAACGAAGCAGATCGTTGGCTTTGACATTGATCTGCTGAACGCCATCGCCAAAGAAGGGGGCTTTGAGATAGAATACAAGAACGTCCCCTTTGATCCCCTCCTCGCGGGCATGGCGAGCGGCCAATATGACGCGGCCATCTCATCCATCACCATCACCGACGAGCGCAAGCAGAACATGCTCTTCTCCGATCCCTACGTCGCCGCCGGCCAACTGGTCGTCGTGCAGAGTGCCAACACGGCCATCAACGGCCCTGCCGATTTGAAGGGGAAGAAGGCAGGAGCCCAGGTTGGC
>JADYZS010000057.1 GCA_020853075.1 Anaerolineae bacterium
ATTGCGGGCCACCCGTATTCCCAGCCTATTTTTCAGCGACCTGTTGCCCGCGATAGATACGCTGGCCGAACTGAAAGTCACGCTCTATTGCTTCTGGCTCAGTGGGCGGCGGCCCAGCACCCCCCCCTACGTGCGCTGGTCAGAACTGCGAGGAGACGATGGCCTGCTGGCAGGTTTGGCCGAGCCGGAGCGAAGTGCTGAGGAAGCACTGCGAGACGGTTTGGAGCGCGCGGTAGCACGCGGGACACTCATCCACGTCGTGACGCAGAAGGGCGAGGAGGCTGAGGACTGGTATTTCCTCAACACGGAGAGCGGGCGTGCCGCTGTGGAGAAATTGCGCCTCGGCGATTGGAGCGATCTGGCCGAAGCCGCGCCCGCGACGGTGCGGCTGGCAGTAGAGCGACCCAACATCTTCATTCTTTACGAGCAGAATATCGGCCTCTTGCAGCCGATGATCGCCGAAGAATTGCGGGAGGCCGAGAGACAGTATCCCGCGACCTGGATTGAGGAAGCGTTCGGTGAGGCTGTGAGGCTCAACAAGCGCAACTGGCGCTACGTGCGCGCCATCCTGGAACGTTGGGCAACCGAGGGAAAAAGCGATGGAGAGCGTGGGGAAGGTTCTGCAGCGGATCGGCGGCGCTACGCCTCCGGCAAATACGCTGACCTCATTGAGCACTGATTCATCACGATCAGGAGAAGGGGGGCCGAAGGTGGAGAACGTGTGCCCCATCTGCAAGGGCAAAGGGTTCCTGATACGGGACGTGCCTGTGGGCCACCCTGATTTTGGCGTTCCTATCCCCTGCCCCCACTTAGAGGCCGAACAGCAAGCGCGGCGCATCGCCGAACTGCGCAGCATCAGCAACCTGGCCCATCTGGGCCACATGACCTTTGAGAGTTTCCAACCGGAGGCACACGGGTTGACGCCGGAGCAGCGCCGTAACCTGCGCTTGAACCTTGAGAAAGTGCGCCGTTTCGCCCAGGAACCGAAAGGTTGGCTCGTGATCTTGGGGGGCTACGGCGTCGGCAAAACACACCTGGCCGCCGCGGTTGCCAACCTGCGCGTAGAGAGAGGTGAACCGGCCCTCTTCGTCGTGGTGCCGGACCTGTTGGATCATCTCCGCGCCACCTTCGGCCCAGAGAGTTCTGCTTCTTACGATGAACGGTTTGAGATGATACGCACCGCGCCGCTCCTTATCCTGGACGATCTCGGCACCGAGAGCGCAACGTCCTGGGCCAAAGAGAAACTCTACCAACTTCTCAACTATCGCTACATCGCGCGCCTTCCTACCGTCGTCACCTCCAACAGCAAACTAGAGGAGATAGATGCGCGGTTGCGCTCGCGCCTGGTGGACCCTGACCTGGCGGTCATCTGCCGCATTACCGCACCTGATTACCGCAGCAGCGGGAATGAGCGACCCCAGGCTGACCTGAATACCCTTTCGCTGCACTCTGGCGAGACTTTTGAGACCTTCAACCTGCGGCGGGATGAGTTTCTGCCGACGAGCGAGGCAGATAGCCTGCGCAAAGCCTTTGAGACCGCGCGGCAATTTGCCGAGAACCCGGAGGGATGGCTCGTCTTCAGCGGGACCTACGGCTGCGGCAAGACGCACCTGGCCGCGTCTATCGCCAACTATCGGCAGCGAGAGAAGGGGGAAACAGGCCTCTTCGTGGTCGTCCCTGATTTGCTGGATCATCTGCGCGCGGCGTTCAGCCCACAAAGCCCGGTTTCATACGATAAACGGTTTGACGAAGTGCGCACCGCGCCGCTCCTGATCTTGGACGATCTGGGCACCGAGAGCGCGACCCCGTGGGCCAAAGAGAAACTGTTCCAACTTCTCAACTACCGCTACGCCGCGCGGCTCCCCACCGTCATCACCACCTCGTCCACCATTGATGATATTGAGCCTCGCTTGCGCACACGCATGTTGGACACGACCCGTTGCCGCGTCGTCGCCATCCTTGCGCCCCCGTATCGCGGCGGCGCGCGGCGTATGGCGAGCGAGGGAAAGGCGGCGAAGGCCAGTCGCAGTAAGAACCCTTAGTCTATGCGGACGCGAAAACGTACTGGGGGAACCGTTTTCTTCTTCGCGACGTCTAAAGATAGGTCTTGAAGGCTACGATGGATGGAAATTCAAGTCGATCCCCATACCCTGGAACGCGCCGAAGAACGTGGAACCAGCGAAGAAGAAATCAAAGATGTTGTCAACAACGGCTTCCCAATTCCGGTAAAGCGTGGTCGCTTGGGCAAGGCTCAAGTATATGATTTCAAGCAGAGACGGCACGACAAAGAGTATGAGCAGAAAAGAGTAGAAGTGATCTATGTCCTAGAAGGAGATACTGCCGTCACTGTGACAGTCTATGTGTTCTATGGTAAATGGGAGAGTGGAAATGCAAATCCAGTATGACACCAAAACGGACCTGCTTTACATTCGTTTGGATGATCAAAAGCAGGCAGTGATAAACAAGCGACTCTCCGAGGATATCGTGTTGGATATTGGCGAGGGAGACAAAATAGTAGGTATTGAGATTCTTGACGCATCCGAGCACCTCAATCTTGAGAGGCTGTTGCCTGTGAAGTATAAGGTTGCATCGGAAGTAGCCGCATAAAAAGCGGCCTTAAGCAGTGCCATCGCTATATGTACATAGGGTCATTTCATTCTCGCGCAGGTGAGCCACGAATGGCTCCGTCGGGCAACGAAGATTGTAGGGACGGGCCTGCGTGCCCGCCCCTACGGCGCAACAAACCCTGCGCTCAAACCGAAAATGAAAAGGCCCTAATATGTACATACGCTGTTTGGTTGCGCCTATCGCGTGTGGTATAATCGCGGTGCCCGCGTCGCGGGGCCGACGCTCACATCCTAGCCTTTGAGGTGATCTCATGCGACGTGCGTGGTTGGTTCTGGCTGTCGTGGCCCTGATGGGCCTCGCCACAGGCGTTGCCTGTTCCATCGGACAGCAGGTAGCCCGTGGCCCTACCCGCACCCCCACCCGTACTCCCAAACCTACCTTCACCCCGACACCTTTAGAGACTGCAACGCCCGTGACGTTGCCCACCGCAACACCAGTGACGAAGGTTGGTCTGCAACCGACGAATACCCCGGCTGTCGCGCCAACGGCTGCACTTCCTCCTTCTCCCAGCCCAACGCTACCGCCACCGACGAACACCCTGCCGCCGCCAACGGCAACGCCTCTTCCCAAACCGATGGTGGTCATCAATAGTGATCGTGTCAATCTGCGCGCGGGGCCCGGAACCGTCTATGCCGTCGTCGGCCAGGCAACGCGCGGCACCCGTCTGGAGGTGCAGGGACGTAACCCAGATGGCGACTGGTGGCAGGTTTGTTGTATCAACAACCAGCCCGCTTGGATTACCGATAGCCTGGTGGCACGCGAAGGTGACTTCGGTGGCGTGCAAGTCGCGGCCAACATCCCGCCGACGCCAACGCGACGCCCAACACCGCGGCCTACTGCGACACCGATCCCCCAACCGACGGCTCCCCCCGCGCCTCAATACCCATTCCAGTTGCTCCGGGGTGTGGAGAAGTGCAGCCCCAACCAGGGTATCACCTACTTTGACGGCTTTGTACGCTACAAGAGCAACGCGCTCAGGAACGGAGTTTGCGTACACATCGCGGTCTACGGGCCACGCAACACCAAGTGCTCCGGATGCGATGGCGTGGGTAACGGCAACTGGAGTTTTGCCCCCTTCGGCGGCCAACCGGCACCCAGAGGCACCACCGTGGAGATTTTCGTTGTCTCGTGCCCGGCCAACCTGCCCGCTGGCGGGCAGACCGAAGGAACGGGCTTCGGCGACCTGACACCCAGGTCCGACAAATGGGTCTATACCGTCGGCGACAGTGTGGAGTGTCACGGCGTTACCTTCGTGGGCGATTAGAGCGGCAGCCGGGTTATTATGCCCACTTCCGACGTAGCCTTACGACACGTGTCGCAGATTTAGATAGCGAATAGATCGCCACTCTCTCCCAGGGCCGGGCCGGCAGGCTCGGCCCTCTGATTTATGATGCCCACCAACCGTCCGGTTTCTGATCCTCTCCTGCGGCGGCTCGTGCTCGCCGGCCTGGTCGTTATCGCCATTCTCACGGTGCTGCTGGCCTGGCTGTCCGTCCGCGACTCGCTCCCCGCGTTCCTCTTCCAATGGACGGGAGAAGAGCGGCTTTTCTCTCAGGTAAAGGCGTTGAGCGACCTGGCCGCGGATCCGCTGCGCCCGCGCGTGGAGACGGCTGATCTCGTGCCGGTGGCCCACGCGGGCGTCAACCCCTTCGGCATCAACGTTTTTCTGGAGCAAGAGGTAGAACCGGAGAAACGGGAGCGCACGGTAGCGATGATCGCCGCAGCGGGATTCCACTGGTTGCGCCAGGAATTCCCCTGGGAGGACATTGAGATCCACGGCAGGCGCGACTACCAGGACCGGCGGCACGAGCCGGTGCGCTCCGCCTGGGAGAAATACGACCAGATCGTGGCACTGGCAGAGAAATACGGCCTGGAACTGATCGTCCGTCTATCAAATCCGCCGGAATGGACGCGGGCGCGGGGAATAGGCGCGGGAACCTTTGCGCCGCCCGACAACTACGACGATTTCGGCGACTTTGTGGCGACGGTGGTGGCTCGCTACAAGGGCCGCGTGCGCTACTATCAGATATGGAACGAGCCGAACATCTACCCTGAATGGGGCGAGGCCCCGGTCAACCCTCGGCAATACGTTGCACTTCTCAAGGTGGCATACACCCGTGCCAAGGCGGTAGATCCGGACGTCGTCATCATCTCCGGCGCGCTCGCCAGCAATATTGAACTGGACTACCGCAACCTGAATGACTTCTCTTTCTTGCAGCAAATGTACGATGCAGGAGCCAGGCCTTACTTTGACATCTTGGCGATGCAAGGCTACGGCTTGTGGTCTGGCCCCACGGACCGGCGGATGCAACCGCGCGTCATCAACTTCTCTCGCCCGCGCTTCGTCCGCGACCTGATGGTGAAGAACGGGGATGCAGGCAAGGCGATCTGGATATCGGAGATGAATTGGAACGCCGTGCCGGACGACGTGCCCGATAAGCGTTTCGGGCAGGTGACGGAGGCGCAACAGGCGCGCTACGCGACCCTGGCCTACCAGCGCGCGCGGGAGGAATGGCCCTGGCTC
>JADYZS010000058.1 GCA_020853075.1 Anaerolineae bacterium
GCGGGAGACAGACCAGATCTGGCCGCCCGGCTGGTTGACGGCGGCGACGTTGAAGTCGTTGCCGTACTGGGCCAGGGTGAAGACGCTCGCGTTCCGCCAGCCGACGATCAGGTTGGCGTTGGTAGCGGCGGTAGTCCCGCCCAGGTAATACTTGCTCGTCCCCGGCGTGGCGTTGGCATCCACCAGGAAGATGGTGAAAGGCGTGTTGGCAAGCCAGGAGCCATCGTACGACATGAAGTTGCTGGCCGCGCCGTTGAAGCGCACCACCGGCTTGCCGTTGAGGATGCCCGCCTTGTAGGTCGGCCTGTAATTGGCGGTGGCCTGAGAGGCGTTGTGGCCTGCGTCGCTGCTATCGGGCCAGGAGGCGACGGGGTTGCCGTCGCTCAGTTGCAGGGCATCGGCCTTGAGCCACAACTTCAGGCCGCCGATGGCCGACGGCTGCCAGCCGGTAGGCGTGGGCAGGGGTGCGTACGTCTGTGTCGGTGTCGCCGTCGGTGTCCGGGTGGCGGTGGGCGTCCTGGTCGGTGTGCGGCTGGGGGTCGGCGTCGGCGTGAGGACTAAGACCTCAAAATCAGCCGACATGGTGCTGGCGCAACTGGCGCTGATGTTCGTCACGCTCACGCCGCTGGCGCCCCCGCTGTAAAGGACGCTGCCGGGGTTTGAGGAGCCGTTGAAGGTCGTTTTGCTGGTGCTCCCTGGGAAGGGGTCACCCGTGTCGCCCCGGTCCGATTGGTTGTCCAGGTCGTTCAGGCCGTCGGCCTCTTCCAGGTCCACCAATTTGCGGGTCTCGTCGGCGTTGGCCGAGTTGGTGGCGGTGCGGGTCTCGTCAATGTGCCATATAAGGAAGCCGCAGCCCGGCAGCCCGGCGTCGTAGCCGGTCTTCTGCCGGTTCTCCACCAGGAAGTATTCCCCTGTGCCAGAGTAGTTGTAGAAGAGCCAGTCCACCCCCTCCGGGTTATCCCGCAGTTGAATCACCTGTTGGTTCGTCTCTACCTGTTGCAGTTGCACGCCCGCCTGCGTGCCGGTCACCTGGGTAGGGGTCAGCCACCCTTGATACCACTTGAGGAAGGCGTCGGGATGGCCGGGCTTGGAGCCGGAGTAGCCGGTGGTGTAGAGCCAACTGCCGGAACCCATGATGCTCCAATAGCCCACCCCCTCGGAGCCGCCGTTGGTATCGTAGAGGTCGGGCCAACCCAGGTCGTGGCCCAACTCGTGGGCCATGATACCGATGGTCGCCATGTGGCCGGAAGTGGGGCTGGCGCAGTTGGTGTTTTGGTGCCATTCGCCGAACTGGCTGTAGCCCGCGCCGCCGACGTACACGCCGTCCAGGAGTTGAGAGGAGATGGACCAATGGTGGCCCCAGACCCTGGGCGTGCAGGCCGAAGCGCCACCGTAACTCATCTCGTAACCAGCGACGATGACGAAGAGTTCCAATTCATCCGTTGAAAGGTAATCGTCCCCATTCGTGTCAAAGGCGGCGTAGTTGATGTGAGGGTCGGCGGCGATGAGGGCATCGCGCACGATCTCCTGGTTGTCTCCGCCGGTGCTGCTCCCCGTGTTGGGGTGGTTATAGCCGAGGTTCAGCCAGCCGATGACACCGTCGTTGGCGGTGCCGTGGCTCTCCGTCACCGGGTTGAAGTGGAGTTGGCCGTAGGATACCTCTTCGTAGTAATCCTTCACGCTGTCGGTCGCGCCAAAGAACGCGTTGCTCCAGTCGGTGGCCGTGCTTCCCACCGCGGCCTGGTCGCTGAACGACGCCAGGAGCACCAGGATCTTGCGGTTCCCGATGGCTCCGGCGGAGGCGCGCGGGCCGGAAGGTGAAAGGGGGAAGCGGTTGGGGCTCACGCTCTGGGCCGCATCGCGCAGATGCTTGGGGAGGCCGGTAGGCGCATCCCGGCCGGGGCGGAGCGCGCTGGGCGACAGGCGGCCAGCGGCATCGGCGGCGGCGTAGTGCCAGAAGCCCGTTTTCTGATCCAGGAGGATGGTGTAGCCCTGGGTTGTCTCGTGGCCGTTGTTCCACTCGTCGCCGAAGACGATGGCATCAAAAACGGTTCCGTCGGGCTGCGTCAATTGGATGACGTCGGGAGCAGCGGGGACGGCGAAGGCCGGTTGCGCGCCCACGAGAAGGAACATGATTGCCAGAACGAGGCTAATGAGAAAGAGGGGGGACTTCACGCAACGCAACCAGGTGAGGCGGGGCCGGAGGGCGGCCCGGACACTGGCGGGGGCGAGCGGTTCGGGTACGTTCATAGGGTTATCCTCTGCCTACGTAAGTCGTGTGCCCTGCCTGGCCCTCGTTGCTGGCATCCATGCCAACTGGTTTGACGAAGGATGCAAGCGCACCAACCCCCGTTTCTACAGTATCACACACTGGATTGCCAGAATCAATGGGTATTATTGCCTATTGGCGGGGGTAAAAAGGTGTGAAAATGTGCCGATGCGTGGCCTGGTGTATCTAGCAAACGCAGGTGACTGCGGGCAGAAACGGGGAGTCGCGATCTCTCTATGCAAAGCCCCCATCCTGCCCTCCCCAGTTCATCTTACGGGGGAGGGCAGGGGTGGGGCTGAGGCGACGCGCGCCGGTCAGGGCGCCACGGTGATGCCGTACTTGCTGCCGAGATAGGCCTCCACCGTCTGCCGCTCAGAGGGTGTGAGGGCCTTGTTATAGATGAGGATCTCGGCAATGTCGGTGTTGAGGTAACTCATGCCGTACCTGCCGATGCGGGCACCGGCGTTGCTGGTCAGGAGGACGGTGTTCGCGTCGGAACCCTTGCTGACGCCGTTCTGCCAGATCTCCCGCCCCGATGTAGAGCGCAGCAGAGACCAGATTTGTCCACCGGATTGTTTGGTAGCTGCCACGTTGAGGTCGTTGTTGTATTGGGCCAGGGTGAAAGACGTACTGGTGCGCCAGCCGACGATGAGGTTGCTGTTGGCGGTCACCCCCGTCCCGGCCAGCATATACTTGCTGCTCCCCGTGGTGGTGTTGGCATCCACGATGAAGATGGTGAAAGCCGTGTTGGCGAGCCAGGTCCCGTCATAGTCCAGGTAGGTGCTGCCGGAGGCAGAGAAGCGGACGGCGGGCTTGCCGTTGAGGATGTTGGTCTTGAAGGTGGGCCGGTAGGAGGCGGTTCCCTGGGTGGCATGGTGGCCGGAGCCGCTGCTATCTGTCCAGGTCTGCACGGGGTCGCCGTCGTTCAGGGCCAACGAGTCGGCCCTGAGCCACAGTTGCAGGTTGCCGATGTTGGAAGGGAGCCAGCCGGTCGGCGTGGGCGATGGTGTCGGCGTCTCCGTGGGCGTGGCCGTGACCGTCGGTGTCGGCGTCACGGTCGGCGTCGCCGTAGGGGTTGTCGGCGTTGTCGGGGTGGCCGTCGGTGTCTCCGTCGGGGTGGCCGTGGGCGTCGGGGGTGGTGTCGGCGTGGCCGTCGGCGTACTCGTGCCGGCTTCCCACGGCGTCTCCGTTGGTGTCGGCGTCAGGGTCGCGGTCGGTGTTCTCGTCGGCGTCGGCGTGGGCGTAGGATTACCGATGGCGAGACCATATTTGCTGCCCAGGTAGTCCTCAACGCTTTGCCGCTCGGACGGTGTGAGGGCCTTGTCGTAAATGAGGATCTCGGCGATGTCGGTATTGATGTAGGTCGTGCCGAAGCGCCCGATGCGGGCTCCGGCGTTGCTGGTCAGGAGCACCGCGTTGGCGTCAGACCCCTTGCTGACGCCGTTCTGCCAGATCTCCCGCCCCGATGTAGAGCGCGGCAGCGACCAGACCTGACCGCCGGTCTGGTTGGTCGCGGCCACGTTGAAGTCGTTGCTGTATTGGGCGAGGGTGAAGGCTCCGCTGGTGCGCCAGCCGGCGATAAGGTTGCTGTTGGCGGTCACTCCCGTCCCGGCCAGGAAGTATTTGCTGCTCCCCGGTACGGTGTTGGCATCCACGATGAAGACGGTGAAAGCCGTGTTGGCAAGCCAGGTACCATCGTAGTCCATAGAGGTACTACCGGCAGCGGAGAAGCGGATGGCCGGTTTGCCGTTGAGGATGCCGGTCTTGAAGGTAGGCCGGTAGGAGGCGGTTCCCTGGGTGGCGTCGTGGCCGGAGCCGCTGTTGTCTGTCCAGGTCTGCACCGGGTCGCCGTCGTTCAGGGCCAACGAGTCGGCCTTGAGCCACAGCTGCAGATTGCCGATCTGATAGGGCTGCCAGCCGGTGGGCGTGGGCGATGGCGTCGGCGTCTCGGTGGGCGTGGCCGTCGGCGTGGCGGTCGGTGTTTCCGTGGGCGTCGCCGTCGGTGTTGCTGTCTCCGTCGGCGTCGCGGTAGGCGGTATCGTCGGCGTCTCGGTGGGCGTATCTGTGGGCGTCGCGGTCGGTGTTGCCGTGGGCGTTGCTGTCGCTGTCGGCGTCTCTGTCGGTGTTGCCGTCTCCGTCGGTGTCGGCGTCAGGGTCGGCGTTGCGGTGGGTGGTAGCGTCGGTGTCTCCGTCGGCGTTTCCGTCGGTGTCGGTGTCTCGGTAGGAGTGACCGCCAGCGTCTCCGTGGCCGTGGGCGTCGCCGTCGGTGTTTCTGTGGGTGTTACCGTCGGCGTCAGAGTCGGCGTCGGAGTCGGGGTCTCCGTCGGAGTTGCCGTCGGAGTTGGCGTCTCGGTCGGCGTTGCGGTTGGCGTTTCGGTGGGTGTGGCCGTCGGTGTCGGTGTAGAGGTATCAACGGTTATGTTGTACTTAGCGCTGAGGTAGGCCTCAATGGTTTGCCGCTCGGATGGTGTGAGGGCTTTGTCGTAAATGAGGATCTCGGCGATGTCGGCGTTCAGGAAACTGGAGCCGAAGCGCCCGATGCGGGCTCCGGCGTTGCTGGTCAGGAGCACCGCGTTGGCGTCGGAACCCTTGCTGACGCCGTTCTGCCAGATTTCTCTCCCCCACGTGGCCCGCAGCAGCGACCAGATTTGTCCACCGGATTGGTTGATGGCGGCCACGGTAAAGTCATTGTTGTATTGGGCGAGGGTGAAGCCGCCGCTGGTGCGCCAGCCGGCGATGAGGTTGCTGTTGGCGGTCACTCCCGTCCCGGCCAGGTAGTATTTGCCGCTCCCCGTGGTGGTGTTGGCATCCACGATGAAGACGGTGAAGGGCGTGTTGGCGAGCCAGGTGCCGTCGTAATCCAGGCTGCTTGTGTCGGCCGAGGCGAAACGGACGGCGGGCTTGCCGTTGAGGATGTTGGTCTTGAAGGTGGGCCGGTAGGAGACGGTTCCCTGGGTAGCATCGTGGCCGGAACCGCTGCTATCGGGCCAGGTCTGCACGGGGTCGCCGTCGTTCAGGGCCAACGAGTCGGCTTTGAGCCACAATTGCATGTTGCCGATTTGGTAGGGCTGCCAGCCGGTGGGCGTGGGCGATGGCGTCGGCGTCTGGGTGGGCGAGGTCGCCGTTGTGGGTGTAGAGGTGGGCGTCCGGGTTGGCGTGGGCGATGGCGTCGGCGTCGGTGTAGAGGTAGGGCCGCCGGTGGTGAGGCCATATTTGTTGGCGAGGTATCCCTCCACGGTCTGTCGTTGAGAGGGTGTGAGGGCCTGGTTGTAAATGATGATCTCGGCGATGTCGGTGTTGATGTAGGTCGTGCCGTACCTGCCGATGCGGGCCCCGGCGTAACTGTTCAGGAGCGCGGTGTTGGCATCGGAGCCTCTGCTGATGCCGTTCTGCCAGATCTCCCTGCCGGTGCTGGCGCGCAGCAGCGACCAGATCTGGCCGCCGGACTGGTTAGTGGCGGCCACGTTGAAGTCGTTGTTGTATTGGGCCAGGGTGAAGGAGCCGGTAGTGCGCCAGCCAGCAATGAAGTTGCTGTTGGCGGTCACTCCCGTCCCGGCCAGGAAGTATTTGCCGCTCCCCGGTACGGTGTTGGCATCCACGATGAAGACGGTGAAAGGCGTGTTGGCGAGCCAGGTGCCGTCGTAGTCCATAGAGGTACTACCGGCAGCGGAGAAGCGGACGGCGGGTTTGCCGTTGAGGATGTTGACCTTGAAGGTAGGCCGGTAGGAGACGGTTCCCTGGGTGGCATGGTGGCCGGAGCCGCTGTTGTCTGTCCAGGTCTGCACCGGGTCGCCGTCTTCCAGATCCAGAGAGTCGGCCTTGAACCACAGTTGCAGACTGTCTATATCGGGAGGTTGCCAGCCGGAAGAAGTTGGGGTCGGCGTGGCCGTGACCGATAGGGTCGGCGTGCGGGTGGGCGTCGCCGTGCGGGTGGGGGTGGGGGTCGCGGTACGCGTCGGCGTGGCCGTGACCGACATGGTCGGCGTGCGGGTGGGTGTGGGCGTAGAAGTAGCGGGGGCGAAGGAGATACCGTACTTGCTGCTGAGGTAGGCTTCGGCGATTTGCCGCTCGGAAGGCGTCAGGGCCCTGTCGTACATGAGGATCTCGGCGATGTCGGTATCGGTGTAGTTCATGCCGAAGCGGGCAATCCAGGCGCCCAGGTTGCTGGCTACCAGCGTGCTCTCGGAGTTAGAGCCTTTCAAGGCCCCGTTCTGCCAGATCTCCCTGCCTGACGTGGAGCGGACGACTGACCAAACCTGGCCGTCGGGCCGGTTGGTGGCGGCCACGTTGAAGTCGTTGTTGTATTGGGCCAGGGTGAAGACGCTGCCGGAACGCCAGCCGACGATGACGTTATGGTTGGTGGTTACGCCAGTGCCGGCCAGGAAATACTTCGCGCTCCCCGTTGTCGTATTGACATCTACGATGAAGATGGTGAAGGGCGTGTTGGCGAGCCAGGTGCCGTCGTAATCCAGGTAGTTGGCGTTGGCGGCGGTGAAGCGGACGACCGGCTTGCCGTTGAGGATGTTGGCCTTGATGGGACGACGGTAGGAGTCGGTGGCCTGGGTAGCATCGTGTGCGGACCCGCTGCTCTCTGTCCAGTGCTGCACCGGGTCGCCGTCTTCCAGGTCCAGAGAGTCGGCCTTGAGCCACAGTTTCAGGTTGCCGAGGCTCACAGGGTTCCACAGGGTAGGCGTGGGCGTCGGCGTGTACATGGACGTAGCGGTGGGCGTCGGCGTGGCCGTCGGGGTATCCGTCGGCGTGGGTGTTGGCGTCTTGGTCGGCGTCGGTGTCGGTGTATTCGTCGGCGTGGGCGTCGACGTCCTGGTCGGCGTGGCCGTCGGGGTCTTGGTGGGCGTTCTGGTAAAGGTTGGTGTCCTGGTTGGCGTTCTTGTCGGCGTGGCCGTCGGGGTCTTGGTGGGCGTTCTGGTAAAGGTTGGTGTCCTGGTTGGCGTTTTAGTGCGTGTGGGAGTCTTGGTCGGCGTTGGGGTGTTTGTCGGCACGGCAGGGGCCGCGAAGAGCGGCTGCGCGCTGAGATGGAGTAGCATAACCGCCAGGAAGAGACTAACCAGAAACAGGGGAGACCGCGCGCCGCGCCACCAGGCGAGACGAGGACGCGGGCCTGTGATGGTGAGCGTTTTAGATGTCATTGAGAAAAGAGTCCTTTGCACACACCGAATCGTACGGTCTGCCCGACCCCCGGCACTTGCGCCCATACCAAACGAACGGGACGTAGGCTGCAAGCGCACCAACCTCCGTTTTGACAGTATGACATATTGTTTTACCGGAATCAATGGGTACTTTTGCCTATTTGCGGGGGATAAATATCAAATGTGCCGCCGCGCGGCGCAAAGGGAACATATCCCCCTGAGGGCTCGTGCGTCTATTAAGTAGAGAGTGGAGGCCTTGACATGCAGCACGTCGTCTCGCACATCGGTAGAGGGAACGCCCGCCTCTGCGCGGCTCTGGGCATCGGCGTCGCGCTCCTCATTCTTCTGGCGCTGGGGAGCGCGGCGGCGCAGGCCGGAGAGGATGGGCCACTCCCGGATGCGGGCGTGGAGCCGGGCGACCTCGCGCCGGCCTACACCATTGACTGGGACCCGCGGCTCTGCCAGCGCTATACCCAGTTGGTTCCGGCCAACGTGGGGCCAGGCCAGTGGTATTGGCGGCTCATCAAAGCCCGCTGGTACGACGAGAACGAAGACCCTTTCCGGGGTCTGTTTCACATTCTCGTTGATACGTTGGACGGCGCGGGCAACCGCCAGGTGGGCGTGACGGTTCGTTTCACCTGGTCGGGCGGCTACCAAGATTACGCAACAGAGGCGAAGCCCGGCGAACTCTACGCTACGAACTTCCCCATGAATGAGGTTGCGCCCGCCTACAGCGCGCAGCCCATCAGCGGCGGCCCTGCCGATGTGGTCAGCGGGATGGGATACGGCAATGCCTCCAACCCAAACATCCACACCAGTTACCTCCTGGTGTGGCGGTGGACGATGGCGAGCGGCGACGGGCCACCGGCGGTCTGCGGCCCGGCTGCACCGACCCCCACGCCGACTCGCACGCCGACTACGGCGCCGACGGCCACCCCCACGCCGACCCCTACCCCGACCGCCACCCCGACGTCCACCCCATCGCCCACGCCAACCCGGACCCCCGCGCCGGTGCTGGCCGACGATTTCGGCGATAACGTGCTGAGTGCTGCCCTCTGGACGTCGGCAGTCTTCGGCTCCGGCCCCACGATAGCCGAGACCAATCAGAGGCTGGAAATCCGCCACCCTGCCAACGCCGCAGGCGACCCCTTCGGGGCCGAGGTGGTGAGCCTCTGCCTCCTGGCGGGCGACTTTGACCTCCAGGTAGATTATCTCCTCACGGCGTGGCCGCCGGCGAACGGCGTCCGGTTGGGCCTGGCGGTGAACCCTGGTGATAGCAAGGTGGCGCGCGTCAGTTTCACCGGCATCCCAGGCTACCCCGATGAGGTTTATCTCACCCATTTCGCCGACGGCGTGCAGGGCATCACCGCCACGGGCGACCTCTCCGGCAAGTTGCGGTTGGTCAGGGTTGGCGGTACGCTCACGGGCTACTACTTCGGCGGGGGCAATTGGGTCGCCCTTCACAGCGGGTCGGTCACGAGCGGCGCGGTGAGCGCGGTGCTCCGTTCCTGGAGCCATAGTTCGGTGTTTAAGCATGAAGAGGTGCGGGTGGCCTTTGATAACTTCCGGGTGAACCGGGGGACGGTGCTTTGCCAGCCGCACCGGCTTTATCTGCCGCTGGCGGTGCGGTAAAAAGGGTGAATTCATCGGCACATTTGCATAAGTGCCGAGGTTGTGCTACAATATGGGTATGACACGACGCAAAATCCAACTCCCAGACACCCTTCGTCAGCAAGGAATACTGCGCCCGCGTGACCTGCCTCCCTATGGTATCTCGTCTTCTAGTATAGGCAGGCTTTACCAGCGCGGCGAGGTAGAACGCGCGGGGCGTGGCCTTTACTACTTCCCCGACGCTGAAATAGTAACTGAGCACCATACGCTGGTAGAAGCCTGCAAGCGAGTGCCACATGGCGTTGTCTGCCTTCTCTCCGCCCTGCAATTCCATAACCTGGGCACCCAGGCCCCCCACCAGGTTTGGCTGGCGATTGACCGCAAGGCGCGCCGTCCGCAAGTGGACTATCCCGCGCTGCGCATCGTGCGCTTTTCAGGCCACGCGCTGACCGAGGGCGTTGAGGTACGTACTATTGAAGGGGTGACCGTGCGGATTTACAATCCGGCCAAGACCGTGGCCGATTGCTTCAAGTATCGCCACAAGATCGGCCTGGATATCGCGCTGGAGGCGCTGCGCGAGGCACGCCGCCTGCGGCTCTCTACCAACGACGAACTCTGGCACTACGCGCAGGTATGCCGCGTCGCGAACGTGATGAAGCCTTACCTGGAGGCCATCGGGTGAATTTGCCTGCTTCGGTCCATCAGAGGCTTCTGCGTCTGAGTCAGGAGCGCGAGACGAGCTTCAACCTCCTTCTCGTGCAGTACGGCAACGAGCGCCTCTTGTACCGCTTGAGCCGGTCACCCTACGCCCAGCGGTTCGTCCTCAAAGGCGCGCTGGTCTTTGCCGTTTGGCAGGTGAAAGCCTACCGCCCGACGCGCGATCTGGACCTCCTCGGCTATGGCGATAGTTCTCGCGAGGCCATCGCCCAGGTATTTCAGGATATCTGTACCCTGCCGGTAGAAGCCGATGGCCTTGTCTTTGACACCGAGAGCATCCGGGTCTCCGAGATACGGGAGGAGCAGGAGTACGGCGGTTTGCGAGTGACGCTGACCGCGCGGCTGGGCAAGGCTCGCATCCCTCTGCGGATAGACATCGGCTTTGGCGATGTCGTGTCGCCGTCACCTGTGGAGGTGATCTATCCAACGCTCCTCGGTTCCCCTGCGCCACGGCTGCGCACCTATTCGAAAGAGACCATCGTGGCTGAGAAGTTGCAGGCCATGATCTCACTCGGCTTTTTGAATAGCCGCCTGAAGGATTTCTACGACGTGTGGGTGCTCTCGCGCGAGTTCTCTTTTGACGGGACGACTCTTTGCCAGGCGATCCGTGCTACTTTCGCACACCGAAGCACTGCCGTTCCTCAGAATGTGCCCACTGCCCTGACTGCTGCGTTCGGAGAGGACGCGGGCAAGAACAAGCAATGGGAAGCCTTCCTCGCGCGCGGTGAAATAGATGCGGGTGATATCCGGTTTTCTGAGGTCATCGGCGAGTTGGCGCGCTTTTTGCTGCCGGTTCTCTCTGCCATCGGCCATGGGGAAGAATTCGGCAAGTCGTGGCCCCCGCGCGGGCCGTGGACGGAGTGATTTGCAATCACGACAATATCTAGCAAGGAGGATGATACGTGCCGCTTTCTATTTCTATAGAGATGGACGCTGTGCTTGACTTCATGATGGGGCTGCTCAAAGTCCCCAGCCCCACCGGCTACCACGACGAGGCCGTCGCTTACGTGCGCAAGGCCCTGGCCGACCTGGCAATACCAGGCTTGACCTTGGGGCAAAACGCTAAAGGCTCCCTCGTGGCGACTTTGGCCGGTAAAAGCGATACCGCCCCGCGCGCGGTCTCGGCGCACCTGGATACGCTGGGCTGCATGGTGCGCGAGGTCAAGGGCAACGGCAGGCTCCTGCTGGCTCAGTTGGGCTCGCACCCCTGGCAGGGCATTGAGGGAGAGAATGTGACGGTGCATTGCGTGCGCGATGGCCGCCGCTATCGCGGCTCGTTGCAGACCATCAACCCCAGTTCGCACACCAGTAAAGAGATGCGCGAGGGCAAGCGCGAGGACGAACGCATGGAGGTACGCCTGGACGTGCGCACGTCCAACAAAGCAGAGACGTTGGCCCTCGGCATAGACGTGGGCGATTTCGTCTCCTTTGACACGCGCACGGAGTTGACGGACACGGGGTTCATCAAGAGCCGCCATCTGGACGACAAGGCGGGTGTGGCCGCGCTCTACGGGGCCTTGCTGGCGCTAAAGAAGGGCGGCTTGAAGGCGGCACAGCGCACCACCTTCCTGATGTGCGATTACGAGGAGGTGGGGCACGGCGCAGCCGTCGGTATCCCCCCGGACGCGGTAGAGGTGCTGGTGGTGGACACGGCGGCCAGCACCACCGGCGAGCACCAGAACTCCGACGAATACTCGGTCGGCATCGGCGCAAAGGATGGCACCGGGCCTTACGATCTGCAACTGCGCCGCCGCCTTGTCGCGCTATGCGAAACCAACAATATCCCGTACAAGGTGGATACCTACCCCTTCTACGGTTCCGACGGCAGCGCCTTCCTGCGGGCAGGCGGTGACGTGCGCGTGGGACTCATCGGCCCCGGCGTGGACGCCAGCCACGCCTACGAGCGCACCCACCGCGCTAGCCTGGAGGCCACCACCCGCCTCGTGGCGCACTACTTGCTGGAGGAATAAAAATGCAAAGAGATTGTGGTATAATTACTATGATATGGAGCCCATTGACAGGAGACAGCTTGGCGCCCGCATCCGCCGGGCGCGCGAGCACAAAGGTATCAGCCAGTACGAACTTGGCCGCCACTTCAGTTGGGATCCCCTCACCGTCAGCAGGATAGAGGCCGGGGCTCGGGAACTGAAGATCTCTGAGATCGCGCGCCTGGCAGAATACCTGAAAGTGCCCGTGGGCTACTTTTTGCCGGAGTGGTTTGAGGAGCCCGCTAAAGAGTCTCCCGCCACGACAACCTCCTCTCCCCAGCAAGCGCAGCCGCAATCCCCAACGGCCTCCATTGGCCGCCTTGTTAGCCTCATAGTCGTTGCCGTCGTGGTGGTCGTGGCCGCGGTATTCGTGCTGCGAATGGTGCAAGCCGGCAGCGCCCCGCCCCCCGGCCAGGGCGAATCTTATGAGGAATGGCTGCGGGCCATCGCCCGCCCCGTGATGATCCATCGGGTTTCCCCGGCGATTGTGCGGGTGATGGACTGCATGGAAGCCAAAGACACCGAATGTCTCTGCAATCCCTCCATCGTGCCGGACAGGGCCGAGTTCTTGGCCGAGGTCAAAGAACACAAGGCGCAGGTTCCGGCTAATCTGGGGTCGCTGCACACTTCGCTGGAGGATGCGGTTGAGAAATACCAGCGCCTGCGGGTGAACGTCCGCGGCTTTTGCGACCGGGGCGCGAGCGTCGCCGGTCTTGACAGCCTGGACAACGAAGTGCAACGGGCCGCGAAGGCGCGCGACAAAGCGATTATCAATCTGCTACCGTACGAGTAAGGGCGCGGATATTTAACCACGGAGACACGAAGAGCACGGAGAGATTTACTTCTCTGTGTTCTCCGTGTCTCTGTGGTGCGATTTGAGGAGATAACATGAATGAGCGCGACCAGGCAGAATTCCTTCTCTCCCTGAGCGGGGCGCGGCTGGCATTGCCATCGTGGGCACGCGAGGGCGGGTTGGGGCAAGAACTGGTGGAGGCGCTGGCCGGGCGCGGCTGCCGCGATGTGCGCCCGCTGAGCGAGGCCGAGGCGAGCGCGGCGGGCTACCGGGCCGCGCCGCTGGTCGTCATCGGAAACCTGAACGACAACGACGCGCTGCGGGAATTGTACACCCGGCGGCTGGCCTTCATAGATGCCTGGTTCCCCGGCGAGGGCGGCTATTTCGTCGCACCGGTGCGCGCGCCCTCCCTGTGGCCGCACCCGCTCCTCCTGGCCGGAGGGAGCAGCCAAGAGGGAACGGTTGAGGCGGTGCGCGTCCTCCTGGAAGCGTTGCGCCAACCCGGGACGCGCCTGCACCGCAGCCGCTCGCGCCTCCTCCCCGCCCCTCCCGACCCCCGTCATGTGGACGAAATCGTTGAGCGGGTCATCACGCACAAACTGACGATGGGCGACGGCTACGGCCCTTCCAACTCCGTCATTGAATGGGGATTCATCTATCACCTGTCGGGCGACCCGGCCTGGGGCGCGCTGGCCCGCGCCGCGCTCCTGTCGCTGGAAGATGGCTACCAGAACCGCATGGCCTATTGGAAAGGGCCGTGGGAGTTCTTCTACCTGCGCCCGCTCGTCATCATCTGGCGGTTACTGGAATCAGATTCTCTCTTTTCGGAGGGAGACCGCCAGGCTGTGCGCAGGCTGCTGAAGGCCTGGGGCGACGAGGGCGTGCGCAGTTCCTATGCGTGGCCGGCGGCGAACCCGCCCGGCGAGATCCGCCAGAACCACTCCCTCAATTTCGCTACCTCTATCTTAACCGCTCACGATTATCTCTCGCCTTATGTCAACCTATCAGGCTGGCAGGATGCCCTCCGCCAGGCCGGGGTGATCCTGGAAGGGCAGACGACCTCGTACCGGGCCAACGACGACGCGGGCAACGGCGGCTACGCCTTTGACCACGTGGCCCAGTTGCTCTATTGGGAGATGCTGCGGGGCGAGGCCCGGTTCTTCACCTCCGGCCAGGCGGCGAAACTGGCCGACCTGGCCATCATCACCACGGACAACCGGCGAGACGAGGTCAGTTACGGCGACTGCACAACCTACGTTCCCTGGGCGGCGCGGCGGCGCGGGCTCCGCATCCTCTATGCCCTCTCCCCGGCGGCCTGGTTCTACCGCAACGGCGCGTACCAGTGGGCCTACGAATGGCTGGCCGCGAACCAGGACCCGGGCGGCTCCTTCTCCTTTGATGTCCCTGCCGAGCGGTGGGATTTGTCGGTGGGGCGATATGCGTCGGACGTTGAGGCCGCCTATCCCGAAGCGTATTGCGGCGTGCGGGCCCTCTTGCTGGATGAGGGCGCGCTCCGCAGCGTGGATACATGGTATGCCGACCCCGGGCGCGCCGGCCAGGTTCCCTACGCCGGGCCCCCGCCCCTCCCCGACGACAAGCCGCTGCCGGTGGACTACGGGCGCTGGCGGCCACGCCCCGGCCTGCGCTACCTGGATAAGATGTCGTTCCGTCCCTCCTTTGACCCGCAGGACGAATACCTTTGCCTGCAAGGGTCGGGGACCTTCGCCCACGGCCACCACGACGCCAACTCTATTGTCCGGCTGACCTGGAAGGACCGCATCTGGCTGGCGGATCTGGACTACATCCGGGCCATGCCGCAGCACCATAACCTGGTGCGCGTCCTCCGCAACGGGCAGGGCGCGGCCTATCCACCTTTAGCGACGTTGGAGCGGCTGGCCGATTGGCCGGGCCTGGGCATCACCCGCACCCGGCTGCGGGCCTACAACGGCACCGATTGGACGCGCACCATCATCTGGCGGCACGGGCACGGCTTTGCCGTGTTGGATGACCTGGCCGTGGAAGAGGCGGGCGACTATCAGATAGAGTGCCTCTGGCGGACGCTGGGCAACGTGACCCTGAACGGCCAGCGGCTGGACGTGGAGCAGGCAGGCGTCACCTTCTCAATCGCAGGCGCGCCGGGTGAGGCGACGGAATCGTGGCTGACGCGCGAGCGCCGCACCAAGAAATCGCTCTTTGACGCCTATCCCCACGCCGCGCCCGTCGTCCACGTCTTGCACCAGATGCAGAAAGGGAGCCGGGAGCCGGGCCAACAGGGATCGTTTGTGAACCTCCTCTGCGCGCCCGCGCCAGGGGGGCCGCCCGCCGCGGCGGTGCGGCCTTTGGGGCAGGGGTTGGCGCGCGTGGAGATGGGCGACACCGTGGTGGTAGTGGGGACGCCGCGCGGGCCGGTGGAGGTCGCGGGCCTCACCATCGTGGCCGAGGCCCTCTATTGGACGCGCGAGCGACTGGCATTGGCCGGCTGCAAGATGCTGCGCACGGGCAACCGCCACGTCCTGGCCGGGATTCCCTTCAACCTGGACCTTGACCTGCGCACTGGCGAAGGGGCGGTGGTGATAGAGGTGGTGGGCTACGGCGTCTCCCCCTTCAACACGTGGGGATACCAGTTGACCGCAGCGGCGCGGCAGGAATACGACCGCACCAGGCCGGTTCTGCGCTACGTGCTCCACGGCGAGGCAGCAGATGCCTCCATCTTGACGAATGCCTACGACGCGCTCCTGAACGCGGCCCGCCCGGCGCGGGCGCGGCGGCGCGCCGACTATCAGGAGAAGATAGCATCGCTGCAAACGCTCTGGCACCAGCGCAGCCGGGCCCACGTCACTTCGGGCATCCTGGCGGGCGAGGCGCGGGTCTTTGGCGATGTCGAGGGGCGCGTCGCATCTTATGATGGCGATGGCAGGCGGGCCTGGGTTCTGTCTCTCAGGGAGCCAGTGCGCGCTCTCCTGGCGACCGCTTTGCCGGGGCAACCCTGTATTGCTGTGGGGACGGATGCCGGGAAGGTGCACCTCCTGTCGGACAAGGGCGAGAGCCGCTGGGCCTTCACCCTCCCCGAACTCTGGGGCTTCGGCGCGGTGCAGCGGGTGTCAGCCCTGTATCACCTCCCGCCCGCCGCGCGCGCGGGCCGCCCGTTGCTCCTGGCCGGGACGGAAGCGATGCAGGTCTTTGCCCTGGATGCCGACGGCGCGCTCGCCTGGAACGAGCGCATCAAGTACCACACGGTGACGGCGCTGGCCGCCGCCGACGTGAAGGGCGACGGCACGCCCTCGCCACGTGGCGAGGGCACGCGGCGCATCGTGGTGGGGAACGAATACCAGTCGCCTATCAACGTGCTGGATGGGGAGGGGAAACTCCTCTGGTTTGCCTGGGAGCAGGTGGGGAGTGAGGCGCGCTCTACCACGGTGCGCAGCGGCACCGACGTGCGGGCCATGCGTCTGGCCGACGTGAACCGCGACGGCGTGCCGGAGATCATCTATGGCACGGGGGATGCGCTGGTGATCGCGATGGATCTCCGCAACGGAGCCCACGTCTGGAAGGCGGACGTGGGGAGCGAGGTGGTCGGGCTGGAGGTGATCCGCACCAGCGCGGGCGAGAACCGGATCGTCGTGGCGACGGACAACGGCTTCGTCTGGCTCCTGGGGAGCCGCGGCGAGGTGTTGGCCTACCGCGCCCTGGATCGGGCGGCGGGCGCGCTGGCGGTCTGTGATGAGAACCGTTTCGCCGTGAGCGGGCTGGCGGGCATCTGGCTGTTGGACGGGAACCTGAAGCCGCTGGCGCGCGCGGAGGTCGCCCCGATGTCGCATCTTTTATTGGCCGCGCCCCACAGCCTGGTCTATGCCGCCGGCCGCGAGGTGGGGGAGATCGGGATGGAATAGTGTAAGCCCTCACCCCAACCCCCTCACAAGGGTAGGTATTTCCATAGGCGAGTGGCTTTAGAAGTGCCTTTACCCCTCACCCCCGTCCCGTACGGCGAGTATCCCACAAGGGGACGGTCGGTACTCCACCCTGGGAGGGCGGAGCCCGACACAGGGAGTACCTGCGCCCACGGGACTTTCCCCTCTCCCGCAAGGCGTTGGGAAGAACGCACCCGTAGGGCGCAAGCGGCGAGTACGTGGGAGAGGGGAGTCGGCTAAAACCCTCTCCCCGGAGGGGAGAGGGGAGGGTGAGGGGCGATCAAGCTCTCGCAATAGGTCACTCATAGAAATACCTACCCTTGTCAGACCCCAACCCCTCGCCATCACATCCGCGCCAGTACCTCCGCACGCCGCGGCGCGCCCTCCATCGGCCCGCGGCGCGTAACCGCGAGCGCGCCGGCCACGTTGGCGAAGCGGGCCACCCGTGCCAGCCCCCAACCATCCAACAGCCCCACCACGAACGCGCCGCCGTAGCAATCGCCCGCGCCGGTAGGGTCCACCTCCTCCACCTGCAAGGGTGGTGCCTCAATGACTTCGTTGGCGGTGAAGACGGTGGAACCCCTCTCGCCCCGCTTGAGCGCGACGAGGGGGATGCCGCGCGCCACCAGAGCACGGCACGCGCTCTCCTCGTCGGTGTCGCCGGTCAGCATCGTCGCCTCCGAGCCGCTGGGGAGGAGAAGGTCGCAGAGGGCCAGGATCGGCTGGCAGATCTCGCGCACCCGGTCAAGGCCCAGGAGTTCGGGGCGGACGTTGGGGTCAAAACTGACGCGGCCACCAGCGGCCTTGCACGCCCGCGCCGCCTTGTAGCAGGCCTGGCGCGCACTCTCGCTGATGGCGAGGGCCGAGCCGGTGAC
>JADYZS010000059.1 GCA_020853075.1 Anaerolineae bacterium
TCACCATCTCGCCGCCGTTGGGTGAGACGACCCGCACCGAGGGCGCGTGGGGGCTCACCTCGCGGTGCGCCAACTCCCGGTCGCCATGATAGATGCTGATGCGCGCCGTCCCCGCCCGCCACGGCACCAGCTCAAAAATTGCCGCCGGAACGTTGACCACGGGGCTTGCCGGACTTGCGGCCGCACAGGATGCACCGTTCTGCTCCACCTCTTGCACCTTGGGCATGAAGGGATATTCCAGTAGAACTCCCCCACCTGAGTTCTTGAGAACGATGGTGTATTCGCCCGGCACCTGCTCCGGCGCGAAGGTGACGTTGAGCATGCGATGGAAGGGCGAGAGGGTCACCGCGTCGGTCGCCAGGTCCACGCTCCCCATCACCATAAGCCGCTCCTCGGCCGCGATGGGGGCCATGCTCATGAGGGGCGGATTGATAAACCTGTTGCGGAGCCGTTGGTAGTTGAAGTTGGAGATCCACTGGTTGTTGCAGTAGGTCATGAAGTCTGTCCAGGTAGGCCCGTACACCCGGAGTGTCTCCACGTCCATCCCGTAGTAGCGGTTGGGGTCGTTCGCCGGCCCCCCGATGGTGCCGTTGGGATAGGGGTACGTGGCGCAGTGAGGGCTTGTGTCTGCAGTCTGGTCGCAGAAGCCCGGATGGCATTGCCCGTAGCCATGGCCCAATTCGTGGGCACTGTACCAATCGGCATAGGAGCCATCGTCATCCCACCCCCAACGGTTGCTGCCACCGACCCCGAGATCCTGGCCGGCAGGGCCCGACGACGTGCCGAAGTTGCAGCAACACCCTACCATCTGATACCACAGCGGCGGACCGTCAAAGACCAGGCCGTGGTAGCGCGTCGTCGCCACGATGGCCCCGCTGTTCAGATCGGTGGTGCGGATGGCCGCGAGGTGGGCGTTAACGGTGCCGCAGTTAGGGAGGCCCTGGTTCGCCGGGAAGGTCGTGTTTACGCGCGTGCTGTTGAGGGTGCTGATGGGGTAGGCCCGGCGCAGCCACGACTCGGTGTTGGCGAAATCAATGTTGCGGGGCGTGTAGGTGACACCGCCTGTGATGAAGGTCACGCCGTACAACCTCACGGTCAGGGCCGGAACGTTGCCGAAACTGACCATACGGCTATCCACCAACTCCACCTGCCCGCCGTTGAAGGTGATGCCCGCAGGCGCATTGATGTCGGCCAGGACAAAGCCGCTCCCCGTGGCATAGGCGGCGGGGAGGATGAAGTTCAACGTATCGCTGATCACGCCGCGGTTAGGGTTGGCCCTCACCGTGACCGTGCCCCCCGCGTTGAAGGGGCTGAAGATGCCACCGCCCGCGCCGTAAGGATAGTGCAGGTAGCCGCTCACGCCCGGCAGGTCGCCCTTGCCGTCGGTCACCTTCAGGTGTACCCGCACCACCGTCTTCTTGCCCGACACCAACGGCACCGAGTTGCTCAAATCCTGGACCGCCTGGCTCACCTCAATGGCAGTGATGACGACGCCACGATCCACTGGCGGGGGCGGCGGGGTATTCGTCGGCGTGCGGGTAGGCGTGCGAGTGGGCGTCGGCGAGATGACAGGTGTGGTGGACTCTATGGTCAGGATCAGGCGCGGGCAATACTGATCCTCGCGGCTGTCAAATTCACGGCTCCCCCAACTGGTCACCGGGCCACGCAGTTCCACGCCCTGATTGGAAACCGTGCCGTTGACCCAGCCTTGCGCCAGGTTCTTCACATCCCAACTCTTGTACCCTGCCACCGTGTTGACCGCGCTGGTGCTTTCGGGCGAGGCGTTGATGGTTGGCTGGTTATCCCAGGTGACGCCGCTCTCCGTCCAGTTGCCCGTCACCCGGTAGAGCCCGATGCCGGGCAAGGCCACGAAGCCGCCACCCCGCACTAGGTACGCCTCAAAGGCTGCGCTCTTCACCACCGCGCCCGTGGGCATACTCGGCAGCGCAAAGCGCGCCAGCGTGCGGTTGTGGAGGGTGTCCGGGCCGGTGCTGTAAGAGACGAAGAGGCTCAGAGCGCTGCCGTTGTTGAAGTCGGGGGCTTGCGACGAGATGTAGGCATCGGCGACAGCACAGAGGGTTAAGGTGTACTGGCCCGGCGTCACCGTGGGTGTGAGAGTGGGCGTGAATGTGGGCCGGAATAAGGGGGGCGTGCGAGTTGGCGTACGCGTCGGTGTGAGCGTAGGCCGGCCCGGCGTTGGTGTGCGGGTCGGAGTGTTGGTGGGGCGGGTTGGGGTCCGCGTGGGCGTCGGCGTGAAGGTAGGGCGGGTAGAGGTCGGTGTGCGAGTCGGCGTAGCAGTAGGCCGCCGGTCCCAGAACTTATTGCCCGTCCAGGTCTTGCCAGTCAGCGGATAGGTGTACTGGATCCAGTTGGCGCTGATGACGCTGCCGCCGACCGTGGTCGCGCCCACCGAGGTGTAGCCCGGTGGGTCCGTCTCCACGATGTTGTAGTATTCGCAAACCTGGGAGATCGTCAGCCCGTACCACCCTTCGGGATTGGTCGCGGTGTCGGCAATCCGGGTCCCCTGCTGGCCCGCATTGTTGGAGCAGTAAAGCCCCACCACCACGTCGGAGAGGGGTGTACTCTCATCGCCCACATTCCCTTCATAGACACGCCCTTCCAACACAGGCTGCTGTGTAGGGGTCGGCGTGGGCGTGGGGGGCGGGAGATGGTAGTTTATGACCAGACGCGGCCTGTGCACGTTGAATTCGTCACTCTCAAAGGCGCGAGTGAAGAAGGTTCCGTAGTTCTGCGAGGCGATGATAAGGACGCCATGATTCTGTGATGGGTCGCCGTGCCAGAAGTTGACGTAGTTGGTGATATAGACGGTCTTGTAGGCGTTGACCGCCGAGTCTATGGCAAAGTTCCAGGGGAAATTGGGATCTACCGTGAGATAGGTGTTCCACATCACGGTTCCTTCCGACCAGGAACTGGTGACCCGATAGACCGCCACGTTGGCGGTGGCCTGCCCCAACGCGCTGGTGAGATAGAGTTCCAGGGCGGCGGAATCAACCACCGCGTTGCTGGGCAGTCCGGCGAGGTTGAAATGCAGCAGAATCCCCTCCCGGATGGGAGGAGGATCTATCTGGCTCCAAGAGAGTCTGAGGTCGTTGGCAGTCCCATAATTGGTGGAGGGCTGGTTGCTGTTAACCGTCGCGTCGTGGTCGGCATAGAAGGTCATGACGTCTTGAGGTGCCGACGGCACGCGGCCTTCAGCCTGGCCCTGGGCCGTGGTCGCGCTCGCTATCAGGAGCAGGGCAACAGCCAATAGGGGGGCAAAACTGATGCCAAGGCGGGTGAGAGATTCTCTGCTGGTGAACATTGTGTTCTCCTTTCTGGCAATCGGCGCCACCGCCGATCATGGGGCGCGCGGCGAAACCGGAGAATAGGCGCCTGACACTATACGCGCGTACCTCACGAAGACCGTAGAGACATCCCCACAAGGCGTCCCCTACCCTACAACCGGACACCGGTACGTGAACTAACGCTGGGAACCAACAGAAGTGAGACGGCCAGCCGACAGTCTAACACCAACGAGGAAAGATGACGTGAAATCCCACGGGGCCTACGTTATTTATGCTCAGCATAGCACGATTGCTGGAGGAAGTCAATCCCCCACGGCATAGCGCATTTCTTCACAATCGCCTTCACGTTTTGCGCTTTCCGTTTTACTCTTTACGTCTTTACGGCAAAGGCTCGCTCCAACGCCGCGAGGCCGCTGTTCAGTGCCAACGCCAGCGCGCCCACGGCGATGGCCCCCGCCCAGATCTTGTCGTAGCGGCCCGCCTGGGCGATCCCTTCAAAGAGGAGTTTCCCCAGCCCGCCCGCGCTAAACTTCGCTCCGATAGTCGCGATGCCAATGGCGACGACCACGGCGATGCGCACGCCCGCCAGGATGACCGGCAGCGCGAGGGGCAGTTGGATCCGCCACCAGATCTGCCAGCCGTTCATCCCCATGCCGCGCGCCGCATCCATGACCGCCGGGTCAATGGCTTGCAGCCCGGCGACGACGTTTCGCACCAGGATGATCTGGGCGTAGATGACGAGGGCCACGATGACCGAGGTGGCATTGAGCCCAAAGATCGGGATGAGGAGAATGATGAGGGCGATGCTGGGGATAGTGTAAAGGAGGCCGAGCGCGCCCATGATCAGCGTAGCCAGCCGCCGGCGCGGCGCGATGAGGATGCCGATAGGGAGCGCGAGGATGATGGCGACCAACAGGGCCAGGCCCGTCGTGGTCAGATGTTGCAAGGCCAGGGCGAACACCAGGCCGGGGTTATCCAGGATGTAACTCACGGAGCCTCCCCGCTGTACTCATCCCGCAGAGCGGGACTTTGCGGGCTTCCCACTGCCCCTGGTCGCGCAGCGGATATATTCCAGGGTCAGGATACCGACCGGACGGCCATCCTCCACCACCGCCAACACGGGCGCACGAGTACGCAGCAGCAACGCCAGGGCCGAGCGGAGGTCAGCCTCCGGCGCGATGGCCGGCTCATCCCGGCACGCGTAGCCCGTGGGGAGGCCGGTCATAGCATCCTCCACGCGCAAGAGGCTCAGTTGGCGCAGCGTATCATCCGCCCCCACCAGATCGCGCACGAAATCGTTGGCCGGGCGGGTCAGCACCGCGAAAGGAGTATCGTACTGCACGACCCGACCCGCCTCCATGACCACGATCTTATCGGCCAGGCGCAATGCCTCATCTACGTCGTGGGTCACAAAGAGGATCGTCTTGTGGAGTTTGCGCTGGATAGAGAGCAACTCATCCTGGAGGCTCGCCCGCGTGATGGCATCAATCGCGCCGAAGGGCTCGTCCATCAGGAGGACACGCGGCTCACCGGCCAGCGCCCGCGCCAGCCCCACCCGCTGTTGCTGCCCGCCGGACAACTGCGCCGGGTAGCGATGGCGGTATTCACCCGGTACCAGGTGCACCATCTCCAGGAGTTCATCCACCCGCGCCGCAATGCGTGGGCGCGGCCAGCCCAGCAATTCGGGCACCACGGCGATATTCTGGGCCACCGTCAGATGGGGAAAGAGCCCCACCTGCTGGATGACGTAGCCGGTCTGCCGCCGCAAGCTGGTGACGTCTATCTGACGGACGTCGGTATCGTCCAAATAGACCGCGCCGGCAGACGGCTCCACCAGGCGATTCGTCATCTTGAGGAGCGTCGTCTTGCCGCAGCCCGAAGGCCCCAGCAAAACGACCAGGTTCCCCGCCTCCACCGCAAAAGAACAAAGATCCACCGCCGGCCGCGGAGAACCCGGATAATGTTTGGATACGTCCTCAAAACGAATCGCAGTCACTATTTCTTTATCAACCCTTCCTGCACCAAAAACTCCTTAGCGACGTCGGCGGGCTCACGCTGCTTGCCGCTCACCTCGTTGTTGAGCCGCTGCATCGTGGCATCGGTGATCTTGGGGGCCAGCGCGTTGAGCGCGTCGCGGATCTTCGGGTTGGCATCCAGGGCTTGCTGGCGCACCACCGGCGCGACCTGGTAGGGCGGAAAGAGCCCCCGGTCATCCTTGAGGAGAACCAGGTTATACGCGCTGATCTCGCCGTCGGTGCCGAAGGCCACCGCCACGTCCGCCTGGCCTTCAACCAGCCCTTTGTACCGCAGGCCAGGGTCCACCGCGATGTAACGCTTCAGTTGGAAATCGCCATAGACCTTTTTGATCCCTGGCAGGCCATCCTCGCGGCTCTCAAATTCGGGCGGGCCGATCAGGGTGAGTTGGCTGGCCTTCGCCACCATCTCCGAGATGGTCTTGACGCCGTGCCTGGCGGAGCCTTCCTGCGTCATCGCCAGGGCCTGGGTGTTGTTCATCGGGGCCGGATCAAGCCAGACCAGTTTGTACTTCTCTCTGTAGGCTTTCGCGACGGTGTCAAAGACGACCTTGGGGTCGCTCTCCACCGGCAACTTCAGAACCGTCAACAGCCCCGTGCCCGTGTACTCAGGGTACAGATCTATCTCGCCGCTCAAGAGAGCCGCCTGCGCGACGGGCGTGCCGCCCAGGTTCAATTTCCGCTCTACCTTGAAACCCGCGTTCTCCAGGACGAGCGCGTACATCTCGCCCAGGATGAACTGCTCCGTGAAATCTTTAGAGCCGACCTTGATGGTCGTGCTCCTGCTGGCAGGGGTGGCGCACGCCGCCAGGAGCGACTGCGCGAGCAACAGCACTGCCAGCCAGAGACCGGCCAACTTCCTGCTAGATGGGCTTTTCATGGGCTAGACCCTCCTCCGAAGTAGTGAAGTTTAGAGTCAGTAAGATGCTCTCTGTAATGCCTGATAACCCTGTTTCCGCGCATCCGATGCGCGCTCCCTTCCAGACTTGCGATCCACTAATCCTGGCACGAATAGTGGGCGGTTGTTCTGACGCCGTTTTCGGTTCAGCGGATGCTACGCGTAGCGGATTAGCGGATAATGGCCGCGACGCGAGGGGTATCCGCTAATCCGCTACCTATCCGCTGAACCGCGTAGCATCCGCTGACACCCCTATCGCGCGCCCGCTACACCGGCACCCGCACCGCCCGCTGCAAGAGGCTCAGGCCCAACTCCGTGACCAGGGTCAGCAACGCCACAGGCACCGCGCCGACCAGGAGGATCGTCGTATCGTACAGAGCGAACCCGCGTGTCACGAAGATGCCCAGCCCCCCGCCCCCGATGAACGCGGCCAGCGTCGCGCTCGCCATCACCTCCACCGCCGCTGTCCTGACGCCGGAGATCACCACCGACAGCGCCAAAGGCGCTTCCACCCGCCAGAGAACCTGCCACTGGGTCATGCCCATGCCGAAGGCAGCCTCGCGTACCGCCGGATTGACGGTGCGCAAAGCAGCGTCGGTGTTGATCAAGATGGGAGGGAGCGCCAAAATGGTCAGCGCGATGGCCGACGAGGTAAAGGTCAGGCCAAAATAGGGGAGGGCGAGAAACAGGATCGCCAGGCTGGGCACGACCCGCAAGGCATTGACGGCGTTGATCACCATCGCGGCGGCCACGGGCGAGCGCGACGTCCACACCCCCAACGGTACGCACAGCACGATCCCGATGCCAAGCGCGACGGTAGCCAGTAGCAAGTGTTGTCCCGTGGCGGCGATCAGTTCGTGGAGGTGAGCGACGGCATAGGCGAAAGCTTGCCCTAACATACCTGTCAAGTTCCCCCGCCCCTATTATGCACACGGGACGACCATCGCGCAAGTCGTCATAACTCAAATCAAATTGACAGCCGCCCAGTTCCATGATAGCATAGGCCACTCTGTACCATCTCTGCCCCGAGAGCGCATTTTAGCAACAGAGAGAACGCGAAGGAGGATGGCGCGTGGCAAAGCCTGTGATTCTCGCTGTGGACGACGACCAGATCGTCCTCAACGCGATAGAGCGCGACCTGCGCCGCCAATACGGCAAAGAGTACCGGATCGTGAGCGCGGATTCGGGGGCAAAGGCGCTGGAAGTACTCAAGCAATTAAAACAGCGCAACGATGCCGTGGCGCTCCTCCTGGTGGATCAGCGGATGCCGCAGATGACGGGGGTGGAATTTCTGGAACAGGCGCTCACCCTTTTCCCCGATGCCAAACGCGCCTTGCTCACCGCCTACGCGGATACCGAGGCCGCCATCCGGGCCATCAACCAGGTGCGACTTGATTATTACCTGATGAAGCCGTGGGACCCGCCGGAAGAGCACCTTTACCCGGTACTGCAAGACCTGCTGGACGACTGGCGGGCCACCTTCCGCCCGCCTTTTGAGGGCCTGCGCGTGGTCGGCCACCGCTGGTCTTCTCAAGCGCACCAGATCAAAGATTTCCTCTCCCGCAACCAAATTCCCTACCAGTGGCTAGACGTTGAATTGGAAGAAGAAGCGCGCCGCCTGGTCGCCTCCGCCGGCCCTCCCGCTCCGCAATTGCCGGTGGTCTTCTTCCCCGACGGCTCGTACCTGCCGCAGCCGGCAGTCGCCCAGGTGGCCGAGAAAACCGGCCTCAAGACCCGCGCCGCGCTCCCTTTCTACGACCTGGTCATCGTCGGCGCGGGCCCGGCGGGCCTGGCCGCTGCCGTCTATGGAGCCTCCGAGGGGCTACGCACCCTGGTCATTGACCGGGAGGCCCCCGGCGGCCAGGCCGGGACGAGTTCCCGCATTGAAAACTATCTCGGCTTTCCCGCCGGTCTCAGCGGTTCAGACCTGGCGCGGCGCGCGGTGGCCCAGGCCGCCAAGTTTGGGGCGGAGATCCTGACCCCTCAAGAGGTGACCCATGTGCGGGTTGAGGGGCCGTACCGCATCGTCACGCTGGCCGACGGGGGCCAGGTATCGTGCCATGCCCTGTTGGTCGCCACGGGTGTGTCGTACCGCAAACTGGACGCGCCCGGCATTGACGCGCTGACCGGCGTCGGTGTCTATTACGGCGCCGCCATCACCGAGGCGGCCTCTTGCCGCGACAAAGATGTTTTCGTCGTCGGCGGGGGGAACTCGGCGGGCCAGGGAGCGATGTACCTGGCAAAGTACGCCCGCACGGTCACGATGCTGGTACGGGGCGAATCCCTCGCAGCCACCATGTCGCAATATCTGATTGACCAGATTGCCGCGACGGAGAAGATCAGAGTATGGACCCATTGCACCGTCGCCAGTGTGCAGGGCACAGGCGGCCTGGAAACCGTCACCATCGCCAATGGTAAGACCGGCGCCCAGGAGACCCTTCCCGCTGCCGCTCTCTTTATCTTCATCGGTGCAGCCCCGCGCACCGATTGGGTGGCCGAGGTGGTGGAGCGCGACAAGTACGGGTTCATCCTGACCGGGCCCGAACTCACCCGCGGGGGCCGCCGCCCGCGCGGCTGGACATCGGAACGGGAACCCTTCTTCCTGGAGGCCAGCGTGCCGGGCATCTTCGTAGCCGGCGACGTGCGCTCCCAGTCCATCAAGCGGGTCGCCTCTGCCGTGGGCGAGGGAGCTATGGCGGTGGCGTTCACCCACCAATACCTTGCCAATCTATGATGAACTCTGATTCGGAGGAGAACGTGGCTAAGTTGCGAAATCCACCGTCAGGCTTATCGGGGCGGTTCCGGCGCGCAGGGTGCTCCCACCTTGACCAGGTACACGACGTCACCCCCAGCGCCCAGGGGTGCGAGGAGTGCCTGAAGATAGGGGACGAGTGGGTGCACCTGCGCCTCTGCCTGACCTGCGGCCACGTGGGCTGCTGCGATGACTCCAAGAACAAACACGCGACCAGGCACTTCCGCACGACCGGCCACCCTATTATCGCGTCTCTTGAGCCTGGCGAGGAGTGGCTCTGGTGCTACGTGGACGAGGTGCCGATATAGGAACATGCATCCGAA
>JADYZS010000060.1 GCA_020853075.1 Anaerolineae bacterium
CTTACCGGCTGCTTCCTGGCTGGAGAAAGATGGCACCTTCACCAACACCGAGCGCCGCGTTCAGCTCCTGGAACCTGTCCTTCCGGCTCCGGGCGAAGCCTGGCCGGATTGGCAAATCGTCAGCGCGCTGGGCCAGAAACTAGATGAAAAACTAGGACGCAGGCGCCGACCCGGCTACTGGTCATTCGCTTCCCCGGCGGATATCGCGAAGGAAGCGGCAGCGGCAACTCCTATCTATCACGGCATGTTGCACCACCGTTTGGCAGACGGCGGTTTGTGCTGGCCCTGCCCGGCAGAGGATCATCCCGGCACGCCCACGCTGCATACCAAGACGTTCACCCGCGGGCGCGGCAAGTTTCACGCGGTGGCAGCCCAGTTGCCTGCCGAGCAGCCCGATGCCGAGTATCCGCTGATCCTGAGCACGGGGCGCGTCCTCTATCACTATCACACCGGCACCATGACGCGCCGCAGCGAAGGGCTCTCCTGGCGCATGCCCCGCGGCTATGCCGAAATCAACGAGAAAGAGGCCGCCAGCGCGGGGATTCGGGATGGCGGCCAGGTAGTGATCCGCAGCCGCCGCGGTTCGGTGCGCACGCAGGCACGCGTGAGCCAGAACGTGCCTCCCGGTGTTGTTTTCCTATCCTTCCATTGGAAGGAGGCACCGGCCAACTTGCTGACCCACGACCATACCCTGGATCCGCTTGCCAAGATTCCTGAGTACAAAGTGTGTGCGGTGCGTGTTGAGTCCATCAGGGTAAAACCGTAGTGTCTGGTCCAACTCCGTAGAATCTATCTTCTCAAATACAAGGAGGTTCACAATCTCAATGGCTGAGGGAAACGGAGTCAGGTTTGACTTTGATGCCGTCTTGCCGCCGGAGATGGCTCACAAGGCCGAGAGCATCGGTATCCGCAAGGCCAAGATGGATTTCTGGAGCACCATCACGTTGGCGGTCCTGGCCGGCGCGTTCATCGCATTAGGAGCCATCTTTTCAACGACCGTGATGGCAGGCGCAGGTGACAAACTCACTTTCGGAGTGAGTCGCCTGTTGGGTGGGCTGGTCTTTACTGTGGGCCTCATCCTGGTCGTCGTGGCCGGCGCCGAGCTCTTCACCGGCAACAACCTGATCGTGATGGCCTGGGCAGGGGGCAAAGTCTCTACTTCTGCCCTCTTGCGGAATTGGGCCCACGTTTATTTGGGTAATTTCATCGGCTCCGTCGCGACGGCGGTGATCCTCTTCCTGGGCAAGCAGTACACCTTCGGCAACGGAGCCGTCGGTCTGAACGCCCTCAACATCGCTAACACGAAGACAGGGCTTGGATTCGTGCAGGCGCTGGCGTTGGGGGTCATGTGCAACGCGCTGGTATGCGTGGCGGTCTGGCTCTGCTTCAGCGCGCGCAGCACGACGGATAAAATCCTATCCATTATCCCACCTATCAGTGCTTTCGTGGCGGCCGGTTTTGAGCACAGCATCGCCAATATGTATTTCATCCCCATCGGCCTGTTCATCAAACAGTGGGGAGACCCGCGTTTCTTCCAGGCTATCGGCAAGACCGCGGCCGATTTCCCCAACGTCACCTGGTACAACTTCTTCGTTGGCAACCTGCTCCCCGTGACCATCGGCAACATCATCGGTGGTGCGGTCATGGTGGGTCTGGTCTATTGGTTCGTCTATCTGCGGCCCCACGGTGTTGCCCCCGCTCTATCGCAACCGAAGGCCACGGAAGCCGCAGCCGGGCCGCGCTGAAAGAGGCGGAGCCTCGTTCCACCCCTACCCCCCTCTCTCCGCTGAAGGGCAGACAGTGTTTGCTTTGATGGGAGCGGCGGGGGCGAAGCCCCCGCTAAAGGGTGTGGGGATGTGCCCCACATGACCTCTCTTCACCCCCAACCCCCTCCTCTCCCCGATTCGGGTGGTGGGAAGCCCGCAAAGTCCCGCTCTGCGGGATGAGTACAGGAGAGGAGGGGGAACGAAGAGGGAGAAGAGAGGTTATCGTTCATACGAACAGAGAGCGTCACCGATACGTCTTCTGGACTAAGGGCATATAGATCGTACTCCCTGCCTGCAAGCGGATGGTCTTGCGGTCGTCGTGCACCGTCCGGTAGCCTCCACCTTCTGCGACCAGGAGTTCGGCGCGCACCTCCACGTCGCTGGCGAACACGCCGCTGGTAAAGGTGGCCGAGAACTGGCCGTTGGCGTCCGTCGTGCCGCTGATCACCTCACCCCCGTTGATCGTGCCTACCTGCCCATCCCCCACGACGCCGATGCGCACCATCTGACCGGCGAAGGGAGTATCCCAGCGGTCGCGCACTGTGGCGACGAGCGTCGCGGTGGATTGCCCGTCGGCAGGGAGCGTATCGGGCGAGACCGACAGGGCGATCTGGTTCGGCTCGGGCGTGCCAACTTGCATCGTAGTGGTTGCGACCACATTATTGGTGGACCTCGCGGTCACCACGACGTCGCCCAGCGTCGCGCCGCTGGTGTAGGTCACGATTAACGTACCATTCCGGGTAACGCCCGTTCCCGGTGTGACAGTACCTGATGATGGCGTAAACTGTATGTTCAGGCCATCCGCCACGCCAACATTTTGGTCATCCAGCACGACAACCTCCAGCGTGGTGGTGTCACCATTGGGACGCAGGAAGTTTGCCGGGTTGTGGATGAGGATCTGAGCAGGCAAACGGCGGCGCGTCACCCGCGCGCTGGCGTTGTCGCTCATGCTTCCCTTCTCATTCTCTACCGCAGCCAGGGTCACGAGGCCTGTTGTGCCGCTGGGCTCGTTGCCGCCCTGTCCCAGGGTGACCGCGACGTTGATGTTGGTGCTGGTGTGGGGTGCCAGGCAGATGCTTGTAGCCGAGGCGACGACACTCCAGCCTTGGGGGCCTTGCGCGACCAGGTCGTAACAGTGGTTGAACGAGTCGCCGTTTTCCACCTGGAACGTCAGATTGCTGCCAGAGCCCATGTCCACCGCGTTGGCCGGCGCGGTGACTTTGAGCGGTTGGAAGGAATAAGGCCGTGGGTCGCTGCGGATGAAATTGACGCCGCCGAGCGTGCCGCTGACCCACAGGTAGCCGGTGCCCGCGCCGGGCGTGTAGGGATCGGAACCGAAGATGCCGTCCCCTGCCTTCTCATCTTCGTGCGTACCGTCGTCGTAGAGCGAGAAGGCTGCACCAAAGGGCATACCGTTCGGGCGTCGGAACCAGGCCGACATCATATTGCCGTCCACGGCCTCGCCCATATTAACCAGGAGGCGCGCCCCAGCAAGGGACGAGAGGCCGTATCTACCGACGCCTTTTACAGCCAGCCTCCCCGCCGCCATGGCGCTGACGGTGAAGGTGCTGGTGCCGAACCCGCCCGCGTTCACCGTCGCCGTCCATACGCCAGTGCGCCCGTTCACGTTGGACTGTACGTATTGCACCCGTCCCAGATTCAAGCAATAGACGCCCGGGTCGGTGCAATTGATGACGCTGCCGCTGGGGTCGCGCACCACCATCGGGCTAAAAGAGCCGCTGTAACCCGTCTGCAGGAACGCAACGCCCTGCATCAGGCTGTCCACCGCGATAGTATAAGTCTTGCTGGGCTGGGGCGGCGCGGGGAGGAATTTGTACCCTTGTCCTGCCACCGCGCCGTTGGTGTCGTTGTAACTGATCTGGATGGCGTTTTGGCCTGCGGCATCTTCCAGGCCGACGGTCGCGCTTCCTGCTCCGCCGGGCACGTCCTTGTACTGGTAGCGTATCTCACCTGTCGCCAGGTTGAGGAGGATCTGGAAGGTGACAAATTTACCGTCTATGGCCTTGTTGAATCCCTGGTACTGGATGGCGAACCAGTCGCCCTGTTGCTTGGTGTAGATGCCGCCGTACCAGACAGCCTGGGGGGATAGGGTTGTCTTAGGTGGAATCGGCACGGAGAGGTCATCCCAGAAGGGATAGGCGGCGTTGTTGGGCAGAGCGGGATTCGGCAAGGCTGTGTTGTTGAGCACCTTGCTGCCATAAGGGCCAAAGACCACGAAACCGTCCTGATAGACCTGCACCGTGTTGTACGGGCCAGTGGCAAAGAGAGGGAACGATTGAGGCAGCGGAACGTTTATGAAGCCTTCGGCGGGTATGGACGGTTGCGAGGTGCCGCCCGTTGTGGCGTCTATCCACTGGTATTCATACGATGCCAGAGTTTCGTAACGATAGGTCGGCACGTTGCTGACGTAGTCACTCCAACGTCCGGCCCCGGCACTGTGGCTCATCTGCGCCCGCAGGATTTCGCCCGCGAACTGGGCTTGGGCCGGATCCACGAACAGGAATTGGCCGCCGCTGGCGATGGCGACGAGGAGATAGGGCACCACGCCGCCCGGCGTCGGGTCGGCGGCCAGACCCAGGTAGGACTGTGCCATGCCTCGCAGCAAACGGGTAGCCTCTTGCGTCTCCCTGGTCTCAGCCGGCGCGGCCCCCTGCGCCGCGACCGGGCAGACACCCATCAGCGCAAAGGACGCGCGTATCTGGTGATCTTGCAGAATCCGTTTCATCCCCTCCACGCTGGGCGCGCCGGTATTGGTGTCGCCGTCGGTCAGGAGCCAGGCGTCTCCCCGATACTTACCCTGTACGGCCTGTGCCAACGCTTTGAACGCATCCACCCGGCACACCGTGTCGGGGCCGCCCACGGTGGAGAGGCCGGCTACCACGGGCGAGATGTCTTCCGGGTAGAAGCGACCCTCCAACCGGGTCTGATTGCTACTGGCGGTATTGTTGAAGGTCTGCAATTCAAACTCGGTGCCTTCGGGGATCTGGCTCAGGTCATTGACGGTCTCATCCAGAACCGTCTTTACGCCGGTGAACTTGGGCCCGGCCATGCTGGCGCTGTTGTCCACCACAAAGACGAGTTCCTTCCACCACTCTTCTGAACCTGGTACGGCGACATTCGCAGCAACCGAGACGCCGGGTGCAGCGTTCCCAGTGGGCGCGGTTGCCTGTTGCGCCAGCAACGTCCTGATTTCTGTCTTGCCGACGTTCTGCACAATCGCCGCCGCGGTATCTCTATCAGCCGGTTTGCCGGTCCGTACCCAGGCGCGTTCGTACTCATCCCAGTTGCAGTTGTCTGCATCTACGAACTCTTCGCTGATAAACACATTCTGAATCACGCCGTGTCCCCAGCTCACCCGATCCTGACCATCGCTTGCGGTGTCTCTAAGGTCCCACAGCGCAGCGGCAACCGCGGCTTCATGGTAAATATCACGCCGGGTTGGTTGCATAACATCCCAAGTTTCAAAGTCAACACCACCCGCGCCACCAGCCCCATTGACGTCAATGTACCACTGGGCGAAAGGGTCGCCGCGCGCGGCACGTACCGCGCTCTGAAAATAGTCGGGATACCCTTCGCCCCAGGCGAGTTCCTCATTGTATGTGTCGGTGAAGTTGTGACTACCGCCTGGGTTCTCATCGCAGCCGTAAAAGTCATCAAGAAAGTGCATAAACTCGTGCATGATGACGGTATCATCCCACGCATCTGGGTCCGCCGCGGCATCCGCTATGATTATCTCATTCCAGATAGTATACTTAGAGGTCGTTTTACCCTTTCCTGGCTCCCATTGTGCGTCAACCTGTCTGGCATACAAATTACCCTGTGTCCAGAGCCTCTTAGCCTCGCGCAGCGCATCCAGGATATTCATGACCGCGCTCTGGCTTTCATCCAGGTCAATGAAGAACGTGACGGTTCCGCCATCGGAGTCTTTGGTGCCGGTGTTAAACTCGTACGTTTCCTCAAGCCAGGAGATGTCCTCTACCTCCGCGACGCCCGGAATCTCGGCGCGCAACCGCATGTAGATTTCCAGCGTGTCGTTGAACAGACCATCATCATCGCAGAAGTGGAACGCGAAGGAGCCATCCGATGCCAGTCGTTGTTTTCCATACGAGTCGTCAAATACATCGTCCTCCTCCCGAACCTCTATGATCGCATCTTGCACAGGAACTCGCACGTTTGCACTGTAACCCGAAGTGGTCACCGGCTTATCAATCCGCGTCACAATCCCTACCACGTCAAAGCAGGGATCGTTGGTCGCGCGGGGCGCGGACGTACTAGGGGCAGTGGTCGTTCTGGCAGGCATGATGGAGCGCATCGGGCTGCGGGCGTTGGGGTCCTGCTCAGAAATCCTGGACGTTCCAGGGGAGACGGTGACAAAGAGGACGCCGGCCGCGGCAAACCGCGCGCTCGTCCCCCAATGGTATGCGGCCTCCGCGGCAATCTTGTAAGTTCCTGCCTTGGGGAAGCGCACCTCTCGCCGGACGGTTACCGTCTGGCCGGATGCCACTGCACCTAAACTCTGAGTAGGCTCCCCCAGCAGCTCCACGCCTTCCGGGATAACCCAACGCACCGTCAAGTCCGGCGCGTCGGCCAGGGGCGTGGCGGTGAAAGTGAGCAGCGTCGTGCCGCCGGGCGCGGGCGCGCCATCGGCCTGCAACGTCACCGTAATGCCATCCTCGTGGCCGCCCGCATGGTTCACGATGGGAACCGCCTGCGCGCTGCCACGGGCGGACATCCCCGACGAAGACAAAACGAAACCAACAATGAGAATGAAACGAACGATACGAGACATGCGACTTCCTCCTGATGGGTGTCAGAGCGGGTTGGGCGACCCACTTGGCCTCAAAACGAGGCCCACCCGTCTTCTCTTGGCTGAGGTGGGGATTATACACCCACTTTCAGCGAATGACCAGCGGCACGTAAGCGCGGACCTGTTTAAGGGGACAGATGACGCCCGTGCGCCGCAAGTCGCTGAGGCCGGTCAGCCACGTCTGGAAGGCTGTATCTCCCGGCTCGCACAGGCTCGTGTTGTCAAACCAGAACGTAGAGAGTTGTGTCAGGTTTATCAGGCTGGGTGGTAATCTTCCGGTTAAGGGGTTGTCGTTGAGGCGGAGTTCCAACAGATCGGTCAGGTTCGTGAGTTGCGTTGGTACGGGGCCGCTCAGTTGGTTGTGATCCAGGTAGAGCCCGAAAAGGAACCTGAGGTTCCCTAGTTGTGTTGGGATGATCCCGCTCAACTGGTTGCCGTCCAGATACAGACGGTACAGGCTGGTGAGGTTCCCCAACTCCGGCGGAATAGGGCCGCTCAACTGGTTGTTAGATAAAATGAGCCATTGCAGATTGCTGAGGCTGCCCAGGTCTGCGGGAATAGGGCCGCTGAATTGGTTATCGTTCAGGTGTAGTTCTATCAGGTTGGTGAGGCCGCTGAGTCCCAAGGGGAGGTTGCCGGTCAACTGGTTGTCGTTAAGGTCAATGTACTGCAATTGGGTCAAGTTACCTAATTGCGACGTGATGGTACCGCTCAGGTTATTGCTTCTCAAGGTGATCGTGTCCACCCGCCCGTTCGTGCAGCCTACGCCCGACCAGCCGCAGGCCTCGCTGCTGTCCAGCCAACGGTCGCGTACTCGCCAACCATCGCCGTTCGTGCTGATATAGAGGGAAACGAGCGCGTCGCACTCTGCTTTCGGCATATCATTGACCTGGATACAGTCAAAGCAAATGACGCCTGTGCGCCGCAGGTTGCCAATGCCGTTTAGCCAGGCCTGGAACGCGGTATCGCCCGGCTCACAGATGGCGGTGTTGAAGAAGAAGAAGGTGGAGAGTTTTGTCAGGTTGGTGAAGGTCTGCGGCAGCGCGCCATGCAAGGAATTGTAGTGGAGGTACAAGGACAGGAGGTTAGTAAGGTTGCCTAACTCTGGCGGCAGGGTTCCCTGCAACAGGTTGTGGTCCAAGGCCAGGGTCAGGAGGTTGGAGAGATTGCCCAACTGTGCGGGGATGTTGCCGCTCAGCCGGTTGTCGTTGAGCGACAACGTGCGCAGATTGGCAAGGCTCCCCAGGGATGATGGAATGTTGCCTGTCAACTGGTTGTTATTGAGGGCGAGGCTCCGTAGGTTGGCAAGGTTCCCCAGTTCGGTGGGGATGCTGCCGCTCAATTGGTTGTTGTGCAGCGAGAGCTCTTGGAGGTTGGTCAGGCCCCCCAGTTGGGAGGGAATGTTGCCGTTCAGCCGGTTGCGATCCAATAGTAATCGTTGCAGGTTGGTCAGACTACCGAGCGCGGAGGGGATGCTGCCGGTTATCTGGTTAGATGCTAACAGCAAAGCCTGGAGGTTAGCCAGGTTGCCTACCTCGGGCGGGATGCTGCCGTTCAGCTGGTTGTTGGTCAGGCTGAGGAGTAGGACGCGCCCGCTGATGCACGTCACACCGAACCAGGAGCAGGGCGTGTCGGTCGCCAGCCAACCGCTCTTGTTTGTCCAGTTGGCGCCGTTGGTGCTGGTGTAGAGCGCGACCAGGGCTTCACATTCTGCCTGCGGGATGCCAGTTGCACTACCGCAATTGAACGCAGCCGGCTCCGCCGCCTGGGCAGCGGCGGGCGGTGCTCCGGCCGGAAGAGACGTACTCGTTAACGCGAAGATTGCCAAAAGGGCGAACAGTATGTCCTTCACGACTCTACTCCTTCTTCTGGGCAACAACAAAACAAGCATCCGTCTGGGCTTACGAGGGCGCAATTATATCACAATCAATAATCTTGTCCAATTCAGCATGTTTCCGAAAGACCTGGAGATAGCGGTTTCGCAAAGAATAAGCCCTCACTCCCTTTCCCCCTCTCCCATAATTTGGGAGAGGGGGTAGGGGGCATATGCGTCAACTTAAGTGACGAGGTAGAGGGGTGGTTGGCTGATCAGGAGTTGGCCGAAACGGCGGGCCGCCTCGGTGAGTTGCAAAGGTCGTTTGCGACGAGAAGAGCGCAGGTAGCGCAGGA
>JADYZS010000061.1 GCA_020853075.1 Anaerolineae bacterium
ACATCCCGGACAACCACCCCTTTGACTTCAGCAAGGATCTTTTCCCTCTGATGCTGCGACGGGGAGACCCCCTCTACGGCTACATCTCGGAAGGCTACTGGTGCGACGTAGGCAATATGACAGAGTACGTGCGCGCGTGCAGCGATCTCCTGGCAGGCAAAGTGCAGGTCGGTGAGATGGGAAAGCACATCGGCGGCGGCATTTGGACCGGAGAAGGGGTGGAGATCGCACCCGATGCCCAACTCTATGGCCCCATCTATCTGGGCACCGAGGTCAAGGTAAAAGGCGGCGTGGTGATTCACGGGCCCACAGCCATCCGTGACTACACTATTGTGGACAACCGCGCCCACATAGATCGCAGTTTCGTCTGGCGCAACTGCTACATCGGCGAGGCAGTGGAATTGCGAGGAGCCGTCGTCGCCAAACAAACGACGTTCAAGGCCAAGTCGGTTGCTTTTGAGGGCGTCGTCGTTGGCGACAATTGCGTGATCGGCGAGGGCGCGATCCTCCATGCGGGCATCAAACTGTGGCCGGGCAAAGAGATAGAGTCCGGTGCAACGGTGCGATCCAGCATCATCTGGGGTTCACAAGGTCGGCGCGTGCTATTTGGGAGGTTCGGCGTCACTGGCGTCGTCAACGTAGATCTGACGCCGGAATTCTGCGCCCGCTTGGGCGCGGCCTTTGGCGCGACACTCCCCAAAGGCTCCGTGGTGACGCTCAACCGCGACCCCCACGACAGCCCACGTATGCTGAAGCGAGCCATCATCTCCGGTCTCCCCTCTGCTGGCGTCCACGTGCAGGATCTCCGTTCCCAACCGATTCCGGTGGCTCGCTACTACACTCGCGTCAGCGGCGCGGCGGGTGGGGTCCACGTCCGCCTGTCGCCCTATGACCAGCGGGTCGTGGACATCCGCTTCATGGATAAGAACGGGCTCAATCTGAGCAAGGATGCTGAGCGCAGCATAGAACGGGTCTATTTCCGCGAGGATTTTCGCCGCGCCTATTTGAACGACGTCGGCACCATTGACTATGCACCCCAGGTGGAAGAGCGGTACACCGAGGGCTTTCTGGCCGCGGTGGATGCCGAGATGATACGCAGCGCCGGGTTCAAGGTGGTCGTGGACTATGCCCACGCCCCCAGTTCCCAGGTTCTGGCTCCTATCCTGGAGCAGTTGGGGGTGGACGTCGTACCGCTCAATGCCCGTATTCACAAGGATAAAATGTCGGTGCTGCCGGAAGAGTTCTCCGCCAGCCTGCGCCAGATGGCGACCATTGTGCAGGCTCTCGGCAAAGACCTGGGGGTGCAACTGGACGTGGGCGGCGAGAAGATATTTATCGCCGACGAGCGCGGCGCTGTCCTGACCGATCGCGTGGCCGCCGCGGCCATGGTCTCGCTGGCCTTGCAGGCACAAGGGGGAGGCACAGTCGTCGTGCCCGTTGACCAGTCCCAGGTCTTTGAAACGTTAGCCGCACGCTACAAAGGCAAGATTGCCCGCTGCAAAGTGGATATCGCCTCGGTCATGCAGGCCTCCGGGCGCAGAGGCGTATTGATGGCGCTGGATGGCACGGGAAACTATATCTTCCCCGCCTTCCAGACCGCGCCGGATGGCCTGATGGCAGTTGCCAAATTGCTGCAATATCTGGCGCACTGCGGCCAATCGCTCTCTAAAGTGGTCGCAGAACTGCCGCCGATTCACATCTCGCATGGGCGAGTATCGTGTCCCTGGGAGGAAAAGGGCAAAGTGATGCGTCTGTTGAACGAGCAATACAAGAACTATCGGGCCGACAACACAGACGGCATCAAAGTATTCATCAGCGATAGCGACTGGGTACTCGTCCTGCCCGACCCGGACAAGCCGATGTTCCACGTCACCGCGGAATCCACCTCACCCACCAGCGCACGCGAGTTGGTGGACAAGTACTCGCGTATCGTGGAAGGGCTGCAACGCTAGGGTCACGCCCCCTTTTATCCCTCCTCTTCTACCTGGGCCGATGCCGCATGCGCCCTTCTGGGGGCATCTGGACTCTGCTTGTTCTACTGAGGCCGAGCCATTGCGCAGGGAACAAATAGGTGCATTGTGACGTCTGTAATTTGTCAGCAGGGTGGCAGCGCTCTGCTTCCCTAGCAGGCCTGGCCTGTTCCGTCGTCTCAAATCAAACGTTCAGGAGTAGAATCATGTCTCTCGTAAAATCCCTCTCGGGTCGGCGTGGCGTATTGGCCGCGCTGCTGATTGTGATCGTGGCTCTGGCCGCGTGCACGACTGCTACCCCCGCAGTGTCTATCGGCGCCCCCATGACGCCGACGACCTTCACCGATCCGTTTGCCTATTGCGCAGCCGTAGGAACCGTGGATATACCGGATGCGCGCTACACCGGCCTCAAAATACCCGATTCGGTTGCATTGGGTTTGAACGCGGCTCTTAACCTGCCCGAAGGAACGCCTGCGCCACCAATCACCCAGAACTCATTCTGGCGCTGCATGGATGGCAAGGTCTATGCCTGCACGGTCGGCGCGAACCTGCCTTGCATGGACAAGGCCAACACAGACCGCACCCCGACCGATGAAATCAACCAATACTGTCAGGAGAACTCCAACTCCGATTTCATCCCGATGGCAGTCACCGGGCACAACCCGCTCTACGAATGGAGTTGTCGCGATGGCAAGCCGGAGGTTGGTAAGCAACTATCAGAGGTGGACGCCCGCGGATTCTTGATGAATATCTGGTATGAGATCCAGCCCGGCGCAAAGTAAATACGCGCTCGCTTTAGTGGCTGGCCCGCTGCCCGGAGCGCCGAGCAGCGGGCCGAAGCGGGGCTGGTGATTCTGGGAGGGCGTGCACTGGTGCTCTCTTTGTTAAGGCCGCGCCGGGTCTAAGCAAGCTCGTACACGGGCACTTCCATCCATGCGGCTGGGCTTCTTTCGCTCCCCAATCATCTGCTGAAGGCGCGCCACGGTTTCCGGAGAGAAGAACTGCTCGCCCGTCTCTAGCGACACTCTCGCCAGTACATTCTCAATGAGAATGAGCTGTCCATCTACCTCAAGCGTATAAGTGACTTTCCGTTCCACCATCGTCTCCTCCCAGCAGCCAGGTTCCTCCACGATTCGTGAAACACGACTCCTAGACAGAGCGGGCATTATCGGCTATAATCGGGCCACCCCACGCAACAAGGGTAGCCCATGCCTATTGAGACACGAGTAAATATCGCAGATGCAGCGGCCCACCTGAAAGAACCGTTCTCCATGATAGAATTGGCCCAGGTGGACGAACTCTCCGCCGCGTTGTACGTTTGCCAGGGAGCCATCGGCTGGCATCGCCACCTGGACGAAGATGAGCTCTTCCTTGTGCAAAGCGGGCTCATCACGCTGGAAAGCGAATGGGGAGCGGTTACTCTGAAGCCGTGGGAACTGGCCGTTGTGCCGAAGGGCATCGCCCATCGTTCCCTTTCCGCCAAATGGTCCCTCGTCCTCCTCTTCCGCCTGCGGCTCCTGGTTGATCGCCGCAACGGTCACGGGCGCATGCAGGGCATCCCCGGCCAGGGGAGCCTGCGCAAGGTTAGCGTCGCCGAGGATGTGCCAGAAACGGTGCCGTTCCACCAGCCTCATCCGCTGGCAGACGTATCCCTTTTCCGCTTGTGGGCACTCCGTTGTCTGGGCCCCAGCCTCTGGTTAGAGCAGAAGCCGGGCGCAGGACTCTTCATCGGGTATCGGGGCGCGGTGCTGGTGGAGACGGACGAAGGTCAGGCGTCGCCCTTGGGCATGAGCGAATTGCTGACGCTGTCGCGCGGCACGCGCTATCGCATCACCGCCGCGCAGCCCGCCATCCTTTTGCGCGTGGGCCGCGAAGGATGACACAAGCCCCACCCAACCCTCCCTGTGAAACGGGGGAGGGCAGGAAGGGGGCTTTGGAGTTACCTATCACGGCTCCAGACGTATCCCCTCCGCCGCCTCTCGCAGTTGCCGCAAGGCCGGGCCGAAGGGCGTGTCGGCGAGGGGTATTTCTATGGGAATCGCCAGGCTGACGGGCACGGTGGTGGAGATGCTCACCGTGCGGCTGATGGCGACAGGCACTTGCAAGTCAATAGGGACTTCCAGGTTCACCGGCACTTCCAGGTCTAACGGTATGTCCAGGGTGAAGCTCAGAAACCCCGCTTCTACCGGCACCTGGATTTGCTGACGGATGGGTACGACGAGATTGACCGGAATCGTCGTCTTGATGGGTACACTCAGGTTCTCGCGGAAGGGAACCTCCGCCGTCACCGGCAGCGACTCGCTTATCCTGACGGTGTAGCGGATACGGGCATCTTCCAGGGGGCGTAGTTCCTGTGCTGCCCGTTCTGCCAGGCCCACCGCGGCGCGGCGAGCGTTTTCCAGTTGCACCAGGATGAATACGTTGAGTGCCAACGAGGCGAGAACCAAAACCATCAGGACAACGTAGGCCAGCCTGCGCATCGCACCCTCCTCTGTGAAGTCATGTTGTGGACAGATATATCATGCTCACGTCCCACCGTCAAGGCCGGGCCTTCGCCCTGGCCTTTCTGGTCGCCGGAACCCTCCTGGCTTTGGCGAGCGCGGCCTTCGGAGAGGGCACGGGACCGCCGAGCCGGCCGGCCCTGACTTCCACGAGCGAACCATCGCCGCGCGTGGACGAAGAGAGCGCGCGTAAGATTGAGCCGGATCTCCTGAGAGCAGCGATGGGCTCGCGTGCTCCGTTGCGCTTCATCGTCTATCTGCGCGAGCGGGCCGACCTCGCGGACGCGGCGGCGCAGGCTATCTCCGCGCCGCCCGGCCCCCAGGCGACCCTGGCCCGCCGCCGGGCCGTTGTCGCCGCGCTGCAACGGAAAGCCGAGACGTCCCAGGCCCCTCTGCGCGCGGCCCTGGCCGCAGCCCAGGCCGCGGGGCACGTACACGATTATACACCCTTTTGGGTCGTGAACGCTATTGCCGTCACCGCAGACTCTGCCACACTGTTGGAGGTTGCCGCCCGCCCGGAGGTCGCCATCGTGCGGGCCGACCACGAGCAGTATTTGCCGCAGCCGCTGGCAGAAATCGGAAAAGTATTTTCTGACATCCCTTCCCCCCTCACCCCAGCCCTCTCCCCGG
>JADYZS010000062.1 GCA_020853075.1 Anaerolineae bacterium
GGATGCCCTTGGGGATGCGGGCACCGAGGGCGGCGAACTTCTGGGGTTCTTTGAGGAACTCCACGACTTCCCGCAGTTCCTGTTTGGCTTCCTCGGCTCCGGCCACGTCGGCAAAGGTGACCGTCGGCTTCTCGCTGGTGAACATCCGCGCCCGGCTCTTGCCAAAAGACATCGCCTGGTTATTGCCGCTTTGCGCCTGGCGCAATAAGAGGAAAAAGAGCGCGCCGATAAAGACCAGAGGCAGCAGGCTTCCTAAGAGGGTGAGCCAATTGCCCAGGTCACTCGGCGTGAGAACCTCAATTTCCATTTTATTCAGTTGTTCTTGGGTCACACCCAAGGCCAACAGAGTCTCCGCCAGCCCTACGCTGCGCTCCTTGCGCGAGGGGATGAGTTGCGATTCGCCTACGCGTTGGACGCGCAACTCCTCACCGCTGACAACGATGCGCTTGACCTCGCCCTTGTTAACCCATTGGGCGACGGTCGTGATGTCTACGCTCTGCACGCGCTGCGTAGGCGGGAAGATGCCGAAGAATAGAGCCGCGGCAGCAATCAGAATCAACAAATAGACGAAACCGTTACGAGCCCATCCCGAGTTCAAAGCAGCCTCCACTCAACGAGCAGGTTTAATCTGAATCGGCCCCTGCACATTTGCTTTCGAGCCTATTATATCAGAAAAAGCCTGAAGATGCTAGCATGGTTGCTTCCAAACTAAGGTGTTTTCATTTCAATAGAACGGCCTCTTGTGGTATAATGGGTGCTGGTTTCTGAAAACCGAACCCCAACCGATGACTATGCAATACTCCGGGGCCGGAGGCGGCGCCCCGTGTTGAGAAAGGATAATGTCAGATGATTCATGAGTCGGTGTATGAGCTGCGGAATGCGCTGCGCGGTGCAGTGCGTTCCCGCTCCGATGGTACGCTGGAGGTGTTGGACGAGAAACAGGTGCGAGTGCCCATCGTAGATGCGCTCGTGCGAGACGCGGTCTTTGCCACGGACAAGGTGCGAGATTACGCGCGCTGGACTATCTGGGAGTTGGGCCAGGCCCTGGGCGCTCAACCGGCCAGCATCCACGACCTCTACATGGCACGCGGGCGGGGCGAGTGCGATGGCTTCACCGTGCCGGCCGTCAACGTGCGCGTGACTACCTACTACACGGCGCGGGCCGCTTTCCGGGCTGCCATTGAGCACAACGTTGGCGCATTCATCTTTGAAATCTCTCGCTCCGAAATCGGCTACACCGACCAGAAGCCGGCCGAGTATGCCGCTTGCGTCATCGCCGCGGCCATTCGTGAGGGCTATCGCGGGCCGCTCTTCATCCAGGGCGACCATTTCCAATTCAATGCCAAGAAATATGCCAAAGACCCCGCAGCAGAACTGAACGTCGTGCAGACCGCCACTGCCGAAGCGTTGGCTGCCGGCTTCTACAACATTGACGTAGATGCCTCCACGTTGGTGGACCTCAAGCATGCGACCCTTGAAGAGCAGCAGAGGCTCAACTACGAGTTGTCGGTCGGGCTGACCAGGTTCATCCGCGAGCGGGAGCCGAAGGGCGTCACCGTCTCCATCGGCGGTGAGATCGGCGAGGTGGGCGGCAAGAACAGCACCGAGGAAGAACTGCTGGCTTATCTGGGCGGCTACAACCGTACCCTGAAGGCGCAGGGTAATGGCGTGGCAGGCTTGAGCAAAGTCAGCATCCAGACCGGCACCAAGCACGGTGGCTTTGTTCTGCCCGACGGCACGCTGGCGAAGGATGTAGCCCTGGACTTTGATACCCTTGAGCACCTCTCCAAAGTCGCCCAGCGTGCTTATGGCTTGAGCGGGGCCGTGCAGCATGGCGCGTCCACTCTACCCGAAGCAGCCTTTGACAAATTCCCCGCTACCGAGACGGCGGAGATACATCTGGCAACTGGCTTCCAGAACCTTCTGTTTGACCATCCAGCGCTCCCTGCCGAACTCAAGGCGCGCATGTATCGCTGGGCGGAGAAGGAATGTGCCGACGAGCGCACGCCAGGGGAGAGCAACGAGCAGTTCTATTACAAGACCCGCAAGAAATCCATCGGGCCCTTCAAGGCCGAGTGGTGGGGCCTCCCGGCGGACGCGCGCCGGGCACTGGACGAGGCATTAGAAGAGAAGTTCGCCTTCTTCTTCCGAAAACTCGCGGTGACCCACACGGCTGACCTGGTGAGCCGCTACGTCAAGCCGCCAGTGATTCACCGGCCTGCACCCGATGGCGCGCTTGGCGGCGCTGCCGACGTCGCGGGCCTGGCCGACTGAGAGGAACCGGCCCTCATCTACCCCCCCGGCCCCGTACGGCGAGTCCCCTCCGTCGGGGATGATATACGCCCACGGGGCTTCCCCCTCCCTCTCCTGTACTTATGCGGGCTTTCCACCGCCAATTTTAGGAGAGGGAGGGCTCACAAGGGTAGGTATTTCCATAAATGAGCGACTGTAGGAATACTTTCACCCCTCACCCCCGTCCCGTACGGCGAGTCCCCCCCGCCGGGGATGATATACGCCCACGGGACTTGCCCCTCTCCCCTCCGGGGAGAGGGTAGGGTGAGGGGAGATGGTCGCTATAAGTTAAGCCCTTCCCTCAGACCAAGAAAGAAATCCCAGGAGACAATGACGTTATGAAAATTGACAAGATAGAGACCTTCCTGGTAGAGGCCGGTTTTCGCAACTGGCTCTTCACCAAGATCTACACCGACGAGGGGATCACTGGCATCTCCGAGACGACCATCAAGCGCAAGGAGCGTACCCTCAAAGCCTCTGTGGACGAGATGATTCGATTCCTCCTCGGTAAAGACCCCACCTGCATTGAGGACCACGTGGAGAAGATGTATCGTGATGCCTTCTGGGTGGGTGGGCCGATGCTGGGCTCGGCCATCAGCGCCGTGGAAGCCGCACTGTGGGACATCCTGGGCAAGAAGGTGGGGCTTCCGGTCTATAAACTGATGGGCGGCCCCACGCGCGATAAGATACGCGTCTATCGGTGGGCGGGCGCGGGGCCCGATGCGTCGCCTGCGGCCTGGGCCGAGTCGGCTCTGGCGGCCAAAGAACAGGGCTACACCGGAATCAAACTGGGCCTATCCAGCAAGCACTATGGGTTGACCGTCAAAGAGACCGAAGGGCTATCGCCCATCGTCATCAAGGAAACCTACCAGCGGCTGGCCGCCATCCGTCAGGCGGTAGGCTGGGACATGGACATCGCCATTGACATCCACGGGCGCTTCAGCGCGGCCAATGCCATCCGCTTCATCGCCCCTCTGGACGAGTTGGACTTGATGTTCGTGGAGGAGCCGCTGCCGCCGGAAAATCCGGAGGCCTACGAGGTCGTGTCCCGCTCGGTGCACACGCCGTTGGCTTGCGGCGAGCGGCTCATCACCAAATACGCGTTCCGACCCTTCCTGGAGAAGCACGCCGTTGCTGTCATCCAGCCCGACGTGTGCAACTGCGGCGGCATCATGGAAGCGAAAAAGATCGCGGCGATGGCCGAAGCCTACTACATAGGCGTTGCACCGCACAACCCCAACGGGCCCGTCGCTACGGCCATGACCGCCCACGTCGCGGCGTCCATCCCGAACTTCCTCATCATGGAGACGAGCGGGTCGCCGGATGAGGAGCGACGTCACCAGGAGATGGTGAAAGAGACCCTGAAGGTGCGCAATGGCTACCTGGAACTCCCCATGCGGCCCGGCCTGGGCGTAGAATTGAACGACGAGGCGATGGCCCGGCATCCTTTCGTGGTCAGTGACGGGACGCGTTGATGGCTGCTTACGAGGCTGGCAAGACCTTCCGCGTCGGCTGGTTCGCGGACCTGGAGGCGTTGGGCCAGAACCCTGTCCGGCTGGCCGAGTTGCAGGCCAGCGTCGGTGTCAACATGGTCTTGCTGGAAAGCCACCGCTTCCATACGGGGGGCTACCGGCTCTCCGATGAGGTCTGGCGCGCCAGCCCGCTGCGCGATTGGCGCGAGCGGCCCCTTCTCGTCCGCCATCGCCAGATGCGCCATCTCTCAGATGAAGCCTTCGCCGTGCTGCCGGGCATCCTGGGTGGTGCCGACGATAGCGACCTGCACGTGGCGTTGGAAGCAGGCCGCAGGCTTGGCGTGGAAATGTGGGGGCACGCGGGGTTGTGGAGTTACGGGGCCATCGTCTATCCAGAACTGGCCTTGCGCGACCTGAAAGGCCAACCCCTTCCTCCTGAAGAAGAGGTCTGGGGTGACTGTTTCTGCCCCAGCAAGCCGCACCTGAACGCCTGGGTCGTGGATTCTCTGCGTGAGGCCGCCGCGCGCTATCCGACCGACGGCATAGAGTTGGACCACGCGCGTTACCTCCCTCCCGCCAGCATCCCCAACCTCCTCGCCTGCGCCTGCCCCGATTGCACGCGCCAGGCCGCGGCCTGGGGGATTGACCTGCCGGGGCTGGCCGATACTATCATCACCGGCTGGAAGCGCATCCAGAGACAGCCCGCCGCGACGGTTCAAGGAGCGCTGGACAAGGCACGTACGCCGCTGGAAGCCCTTGATGTGTTGCTGGGAGATTCTGCGGCCAGCCGCTGGTTCCACCTGCGGGCGCGGTTTCTCTCGGACCCGCTGGCGAAGATGGCGAAGGCGACCCGCGAGGCCGCGGCGCGTCCCTTCCGCTTCGGCATTGACGTCTTCCCGCCATCGGTCGCGCTCCTGGGCGGGCACACCTACGGTGATCTGGCTTCGTTAGATTTCTTCATGGGCGGCTTCGGGCTCATCGGGTGGGGCAACGCGGGCCCAGACGCCTGCCGCGAGTGGACGCGCGCGCTCTGCCGCCAATGGCCTGCGCTGGAGGAGCGGCGGGTCTTGCGCAGCCTGTATCGCCTCTTCGGCTACGAGGGGCTCTCCCTACCGGAGACAACGCAAGGGTTGGATCGCCCCACTGGCGCGCTCCTGGCGCAGGTGCAGAAGAGAGAGGTAGAGCGGCTGGCGCAGACCCGCCCGCAAGGCCCCGCCCTCTATCCGCCGGTCAACCTGCCATCCCTGGACGATGAAGGTGTCAGGATGGTGTGCGCGGCGATTGTGGAGAATGGGCTGGACGGCGTCATGCTGGGCGGGCTAGAGCGCCTCTCGCCGGAGCGGGGGCGGATTCTGACGAAGGTTTTCGGACGCGCTTGAAGGTGGGCGCTGATGGTGAAATGCACCGCGGAGAGCGCAGAGGACGCAGAGATACCATTTTACCTCCATGTTCTCCGCGCTCTCGGCGGTAAGATATTGCGGGACAATATTCATGAAGATAATGGTCACAGGAAGCCGCGGCTGGGCCGGTGTAGGGATCGTGCCCAACCTGCTGGATAACGAGCACGAAGTGGTCGGGTTTGACCTGTCGCCCGTGCCGGAAGATGGCGCGCGGCGAGAGAATCTGCGTGAAGTGCAGGGGAACATTACCGATCCCTTATCCATCCTCTCGGCGATGGAGGGGATAGACGCTATCGTACACTCGGTTGCGGGAAGGGATCACGACAACGCGGCGATGCACCGGGTCTATGTGTCCGGCACGCAGTACCTGCTGGACGTGGCGCGGCAATGCGGCGTCCGCCAGGTCGTCATCATGGGGAGCAGCGCGGTGATCCTGGACTACATTGCTGATTGGAGCCAGCCGATGATCGCCCACGAATACAAAGTGGATGCGAAAACGCCGCCCAAGTACCACGGCTTCTATGGGCTGGTTAAGCATCTGCAAGAGGAACTGGGCGAATTCTACGCGCGGCAGCACAAGATGTCGGTGACCGTCTTCCGTCCCTGGTGGATCGTGGACGGCGCGCGCTTCTGCACACGTTTCGGCACGCCGCTCACGGAGGACACGCATCCCCTCACGCCCACCGGCCTGGTGGATCGCTATGACCTGGGCGAGGCCTGCCATCTGGCCCTGCAACGCCCCGGCATCACCTACGATGTCTTTTATCCTGTCGCCGGGCCGGAGGCGGAGCGTTTCTTTGACGTGGCGCACATCCGCCGTGAATTGGGCTGGCAGCCGCGCTATACGTTCCAGGAACTGCCGATACGGTATCAACGAATCAAACCATGAAGATACTCGTCACAGGGAGCCGCGGCTGGTGCGGCGTGGGGATCGTCAAGGGCTTGCTGGAGCGCGGGCACGAGGTCGTGGGGTTGGACGTCTCGCCCGTGACGGCAGGATATGAAGACAGGCCGGACTATCGTGAGATCCAGGGCGATGTCACCGACCAATACCTCCTGGCTTCGCTTGTGCAGGGCTGCGATGCGGTGGTGCACGCCGCCGTCGGCATATTCCAGAGCAGAGATGCGCCGGATGGGACGTTGGACGAGGGCAACATCAAGTCTTACGATGTGACCGTCACCGGCACCCTCTATCTTTTGGAAGCGATGCGGCAGAACAATGTCCGCCAGTTCGTCCTGCTAAGCAGCGCCGCCGTTGTGCTTGACCACATCGCCGGGCCCAACCGCACGGTGAAAGAATACTTCTTAGACGCGCAGACGCCGCTCAACTTCAGTTCGTTCTACGGCTTGACCAAGTTGCTGCAAGAGCGGCTGGCCGCATTCTACGCGCGCCAGTACAATATGTCGGTCGTCGCCCTGCGCCTGTGGTGGGTGGTGGATGGCCCTACCTATCGCACGAAAAACGGCGTGCCCCTGGCTGAGGACACCTTCTACCTTTCACCTACGGGGATGCTGGATCGCTACGACCTGGGCGAGATCTGCCACCTGGCCTTGCAGCGCCCCGACATCGTCTATGAGATATTCTATCCCGTCGCCGGGCCGCACCCAGAGCGTTACTTTGACGTGGAGCGCGTCCGGCGCGAGTTGGGCTGGCAGCCGCGCTATACTTTTGAAGATGTGGTGCGCACAAGATGACGACCGTCGGTTGGAAACCGACGGCGACCGTCAGAAAGCCCGCAGTAGGGGCGCGGCATGCCGCGCCCCTACAAAACGTGAACGTACAGCCGTCGGATTTCATCCGATGGCGGCCTTCATCCCTATTGCTGTGAGCGTATAAGAACAGAAATTTATGAAAATACTGGTCACCGGAAGCCGCGGCTATTGCGGCGTGGCGATGGTTCCGACCCTCCTGGCACGCGGACACCAGATCGTGGGGTTGGACGTTTCGCCTCTGCCCGCGGACTACAGAGAAGAGAAGAACCACCGCGAGATGGTGGGGAGCATGACCGATGTGGCCGTGCTCGCCGCGTCGCTTGACGGTTGCGCTGCCGTGATACACATGGCTCTCGCCTGGAAGCGGGGAGACGAGGTCAAGTCCGTGCCGTTGAACGGCAAGGCGTTCCGAGACGACATTACCTTCGCCCACGAGGCCAACGTCGGCAGCACCGTCTTGCTGTTGGAGGCGATGCGCCAGCACAACATCCGCCAGATGGTTTTCATCAGCACCGTCGCGGTGGTCATGGACAACATCACGCTAGGCCCCCACCGTCCCATCAAAGAGATCAGATTAGACGCCCATGTACCGCCGGGGTTCCACGATCACTATGGCCTCGTGAAGTACCTTCAGGAACAAGTAGGCGAGTTTTATGCCCGCAACTACAGTATGTCGGTGATCGTGTTGCGTCCGTGCTGGGTGGTGGATGGTTATTCCAACCGCACGAAATTCGGCAAGCCTCTCTCAGATCCTGGAGATCGTTTCTATTTCGCGCCTGCGGGGTTCGTGGATCGCTACGACTTGGGCGAGGCCTGCCATCTGGCTCTGCAACGCCCCGACATCGTCTTTGATATCTTCTACCCTGCTGCCGGGCCGCAACCGGAGCGTTTCTTTGACGTGGAACACATCCGCCGCGAATTGGGGTGGTATCCGCGCTACACGTTTGAGGATGTGGTGCAAATCTGACCGTTGGTTGGAAACCAATTCAACAGGTAGAAAGCCCGCTCCGCGGGCTTGGCAGGCATAGCCGTCGGATTTCATCCGATGGCGGCCTTCATCACTACCGCTGTGAGCGTACAAGATATGAAAATACTGGTCACCGGCAGCCGCGGCTACTGCGGCGTGGCGATGGTTCCGGCCCTGCTAGAACGTGGGCACGAGGTCGTGGGGCTGGACGTAACGCCCCTGCCCGACGGCTATCGGGATCGCGAGAACCATCGTGAGGTACAGGGTGGTATCACCGACCCCCAGTTGCTTTTCTCGTTGCTGGATGGCTGCCACGCGGTGGTACACGCGGCCATCGGCAGGTACGTCGCTCCGGAGCCGCGCCGGTCAGATGAGCCGTTCCAGGATAACCACATACGATACTACGATATTAACGTCTCCGGCACTGTTAATCTGCTAGAAGCCGCGCGTCAGCGCAACGCTCGCCAGTTTGTTCTCATCAGCAGCACCGCGGTGGTCCTCGGCCATCTTTTAGGCCCCGATAACTCCGTATATGAGTTTCGGGTGGATGCCCATACCCCGCCCAATTTTCAGGGGCCTTACAGTTTTAGCAAATTCATTCAGGAGCAGTTCTGCGAGTTCTATGCCCGCACCCATGGCTTGTCGGTGACGGTGCTGCGGCCATGCTGGGTAGTGGACGGTCCCTCCGGCCTGACCAAGTTTGGCGCTCCCGTAACGAATCCTGGGGAATGGTTTCCTTTCGCGCCCACGGGCTTCGTAGATCGCCATGATCTGGGCGTGGCCTGCCATCTGGCCTTGCAGCGTCCCGATATTGTCTATGACATATTCTACCCGGTCGCCGGGACGGAGCCGGAACGCTATTTTGACGTGGAACACATCCGCCGTGAATTGGGGTGGTATCCGCGCTACACCTTTGCGGATGTGGCGCCCACCCAAGGGAAACCCTAAGGGTCTGTAGAGACGAGCCGCCGGCTCGTCTCTACGAGGACCCTTTAGGGTTTGCGCGTGCGAGCCGCGGCCGGACTGCATAGGAGCAACGAAAGAGGCTCAGGATGGCAAGACCTTCGGACTACGAGATCTACCTGTTTCTCAACCAGACTAAGAGGCCCCTTTGGCTGGCAGAGATAGACCTGAGCGGCGCGAAACTGCGAGGGGCTGATCTGGCCGGAGCCGATCTGCGCGGGGCTTACCTGCTTGGCACCCGGCTACAAGAGGCCAACCTCGCGAGAGCCGACTTGCACGGAGCCAACCTGGCCGGGGCCGATCTGAGAGAAGCCGATTTGCGAGAGGCTAACCTGGCCGGGGCCGACTTGAAGGGAGCCGACCTGGCCGGGGCTAACCTGGCCAATGCCAACCTGGAAGAAGCCGACCTGAGAGCAGCCTATCTGGAGTCGGCCACTCTGACAGGAGCCCGTTACAGCGGCTCTACCCAGTGGCCCACGGGCTTTGTGCCTGCGGCGGCGGGGGCCCGCTTGGCAATACCAAAGACGTAGGTTTTTGCAGTGCCGACGCAAGATTATTACCAGATCTTACAAGTTGCGCCCGAGGCAGACCCGGAGGTCATCCAGGCTGCCTATCGTGCCCTAGTCAAACGCTATCACCCGGATACCGGCGGGGCCCAGGCTTCCAACGAGAAGATGAAGGAACTCAACGAGGCCTACGCCGTGCTATCTAACGCCGCATTACGCCAGGAGTACGATGAACAAAGACGCTTTCGAGTAGCGACGCAGTGGCCTGGGCAGGAACGCGGCGAGTATGCCCGCCAGACCGAAGGAAGAGGTCGCTGGCAGACAGCCGACGAATGGTTGCGTTGGCAGGCCGAAGAAGAGGTGCGCAAAGAAGAGGAAAGGAAAGCGCGGGCCGAGAGACGAGCACAGGCGCGATGGGCTGAGCAGGAACAACGCAGATACCAGGAGATGCAGGAGCGGAAGCGACGGGCAGCGGAACGTAAGGCACAGGCAGAGGCAAAGGAAAAGGCCCGTAAGATCATTGAAGAAGAACGCAAGCGCCGAGAGGCCACGGAACGAGCCAGGAGGGAAGCCGTGGAGCGGGCGCGCCGGGTACGCGAGTACGAAAACGAGGTGGTGCTGACCCTGGCGCCAGGTATAGAAATGGTGCTGAAGCGCGTTCCCGCTGGCGAATTCCTGATGGGCAGCAGCGATGCGGACAAGGCAGCGCGAGAGCAGGAGAAGCCCCAGCACATCGTTTATCTGGACGAGTACCTGATCGGCCAGTATCCGGTGACGGTGGCGCAGTTCGCCGCGTTTGTGGAGGCCACGGGCTACAGGACGACGGCGGAGAGGATGGGTAGTGGCCTGGTGTTCGCCGGGGCCGAGTGGAAAGACGTGAAGACGGCGAACTGGCGGCATCCCAAGGACCCGTGGGGCAGCGCGGCTAAAAAGGCGAACCATCCGGTCACGCAGGTGAGTTGGGATGATGCCGTGGCGTTCTGCCAGTGGATCAGCCGGATAACGGGCCTGGAAGTGCGATTGCCGACAGAAGCGGAATGGGAAAAAGCGGCGCGGGGGATGGATGGGCGTCTCTATCCATGGGGAGACGACCTGCCGGATGCGACGCGCTGTAACTTCAATCTGAATCTGAAGGATACGACGCCTGTGGGGAGATATAGCCCCTTCGGTGACAACCCTTATGGCTGCGCCGACATCGCCGGCAACGTATGGGAATGGACGAGCAGTCTCTACGAGCCCTATCCGTATCGCAGCAGCGATGGGCGCGAAGACCCCACCAGCCGGGCCTCGCGCGCGCTGCGGGGCGGCGGCTTCTTTAGCAATGGGCATTACGTGCGCGGCGCGTGCCGGGCCGGGCCTGCCCCCGACGTACGCAATAACGCTTACGGCTTCCGGGTCTGCGCCTCTTTGCCTCGGCGGTAAATCCTTTCTTCTACAAATATCCATTCTGGCGAAACCAGGCGACGGTATCGCGCATCGTCTCCACCAGGGTACGGCTCGCCCGCAGGCCCAACTCTTGCTCCGCCTTGCTGCTATCATACCACCCACCAAGACGTTGAAACTCCATGGCCTGGGTCGGCACCAGAAACCTGGCTTGAGGAGCCAGGCGATAGAGGCCATGTTCCAACAGGCGGGCAGGGCCAAAGAGCCAGCCCGGCAGGGGGATCTTGAAACTCGGCGGTGGCAGCCCCTCTACCTCGGCCAGTGCCGCCACTTGCTCGCGCCCGGTGATGTTGTACGCGCCGAGTATGTAGCGTTCGCCGGAGCGACCATGCTCGCTCGCGGCCAGGTGAGCCTGGGCCACGTCCCGCACATCAATGACGTTGGTGCGCAGGTCGGGGTAGAACCGGCAGCGGCTCCGCACCGCCGCAATCACCACGCGGCCGGTGGTTGGCTTCACGTCGCCGGGGCCGAAGACCGCGGTCGGGTTCAGGATAATAACCGGCAAGCCCTCCGCAGCGAAGCGACGCGCGATCTCCTCCTGCGCCCATTTGATTTCCCAGTAGGGATGGCGCGCCAGGCCCGGCGAGTAGAGGTCTTCCTCCGTCGCCAGGCCATCCGCGCGGCGGGGCGGGCCGATGGTGGAAAGAGAACTGGTATAAACGGCTCGCTCCACGCCCGTGCTGCGGGCCGCCGCGAGAACATTTGTCATCTGACGCCGGGCCGCAGCCAGCATCCGCGCCGTATCCACCGAATTCGTCGGATAGA
>JADYZS010000063.1 GCA_020853075.1 Anaerolineae bacterium
CCAATAGTGCGGCTTGACGAAGACGATATGGCGGCGATGGACGACGCCGTACTCTTCAGCATAGCCCCGGTGGGTGGCGGCGAAGAAATCCAGGTCTGATCGGCTATCCCAGGCGACGTCCTCGCCCTGGGCCAGGTGGCGGATCGGGTTAGCCTCCTCCACACAGAGCATGTTGTGCCCGCGTGCCGCCCGATACCACCCTGCATGTTCTGCGACACCGTATCCCTCCGGCGCGATACCGGGGTCCACGGCCAGGGCTGCGCCATCGGCATAACACTCAAAACTGAGAACGTCTTCGTGGGTGTGTACGGCGAAGGGTGCGAAGTTGACAAAGAGATAGCGGGCCTGGCGCGTCCAGTCGCTGCGCATGACCGCGTAGCCAGTATCTGGGTAGATGGCCGAGCTACGCGCTGGGAACGCGATAACCTCTCCCGTTACCAGGCCCGGAGCCGTCGCCAGCGTGGTTGGTCCCAGGAAATCTAGGCGTTGAAAGCGGCGCGCGCCTAACCGAAGCAACCGGTGAACCTCAGTGTCACGCCGCGTGTCATTTACAGGCGGGGGTGTGCCGAAGGGCGTTGTTATCTCTGCCCATAGTGAAAGGCAGGGTTCCAGGACACGGTTGACTTTGCCTTGGGCTCTGCGGTCGTTCGCCAGGTGGCAACGCAGCGCAGCATAGGTCTCCAGAAGGCCAGTCACGTAGGTGGTATAACCGGGCGTTCGTTCCTGATAGCCGCCGTCGGGCAGAAAGTCGCGCTCCAGATGCTCCGAGATAACAGCCTGGGCCTGCTGCCGCCAGGCTGCTGCTTCTCTGAACTCAGGGAGAATCGCACCCGCGTAACCGAGGGTGACGGCGGTCTGGATAGGCCAGTTGTAAGCGTGGTAGGGGTTGCGGCTGCTACACTGGTAGAGCCAGCGACAATGGCCGAGGACCGTTTTCAGAAGGGAGATACCGGTTGTCGCATCCCACGAAGGAGCGCCACCCAGCGCACGGTAAGCATCCAGGAGAACTGGCGTGCGCACAGCCATCCCTAGTTCGTACCAGACGACATCCGCGTCAAAGCCGGGCATCCTGTCCACGATGTGGTTGCGTTGGGCGTACCATTGGCAGAAGAGTTCCGCCAGAGCATCGGCGTAGCGCGTGTCGCCAGTGAGGACGTAAGCACCGACGACCGGACTCCCCCAGAGCCAGTAGTGCCAGCCATATTTGAAGCCGGGGATGCCAAAGTCATGGTTAAAATCAACCACGGGCCCGAACTGGTGTGGGAAGCGGCCATAGCCAAAATTGTGCCGAACCACGTCATCGGCCTGGCGCAGAATATCGGCTCGTAGATCAGGCTCAACCTCCACCGCGGCGCGGTACTCGTCCGGCGTCAGGAAAGGTTGGTCCGGCAATCCGGCCCAACGATAAAGACGCAGCGAGTCGCGCCGCGCCCGCCAATACTGCTGCCAGGAGTGAGCGGCGGCAGCCCAATCGGTACGGGTCGCCGCCGTTGCTATCTCCACCAAGCCGGGATGTTCCAGGTCAAACGCCTGCCAGAAGTCTGCATCACCGATCTCCCGCATCTGGCGCTCAAAGACGGCAGCATCCAGGTAGAGCGGGTGATTGCCGCTCAGTCGCAGGTCGGGAGGCAGGCTGGTATTCGGTTTCTCCTTGTCGGGCACCGCCTGCCAGCAGAGGGGGCAGTAATCTTGCCCATCCTTCTTGAGCCACCAACCCATTGTCCCTCCGGGTATGGGCACGCAGCAGTCTCATGCAGGTACGAAGTCCACGACCTCGCCGCGGCGGAACGCGGCCAGATATTCGGCCCGGAACGACTTGATGCGCTCAGGAACGGTGGTGAGTTCGCGCAGGGGCGTCACCATCCGCATGGTTGCGGTTTGGCGCGGGTGAGGGGCCGCGGTGATTTCCGGCGCGAGGCGGGCAAAGGCGCGACCCCAATCCTTCAGCCTTCCTGCTGCGTCGTACAGTCCGCTGCGACGGCTGGGGTCTAGCGAGGATGGCGTATCGCGATAGGGCCAGAAGAGCCAGCCGCAAACATCCCCCCGTGTGGCTTCCACTAACGTGGTACACCAGGCTGTCTGCTGTTCCTCGGTGAGCGCGGGCTGCTCGCGGTTGACGAATAGCACCGGACCACCACCATACCAGCCACACTCTTCCATCAAGACAGGCTTGTTGCCGGCATGAAAGTAGCGCGCCACAGCGCGCCCGTGCCGGGTAGTTTCGTCCATACCGTCCTTTGTCGCGAAAGGATCGCGATAAATGTTGGGATGGAAGATGTGATGCGGGTAGAAGTGGACAGAGTTGTAGTCCAACATCGGAGCGAGGCGATGAGGATTGAAAGTCGCGTAAGGGTCCGGCGGATACCAGTCAAACGGCGCGCTCTTCTGATGGAGGCCGATGGTGATCAGGTGCGTGTCGTCGGCATTCCGGATAGCCTCGGTCATACGGGCAACGTATTCCTCGGCCAGGTCTTCCCGGAAGCGCTGAAAATCCCAATCCCAATGGAGGGCCAACGGCTCATCAGGGGCCGGTAGATCCAATGGTGCAGAAGGCGCGTTCCGGGCTTGCCAGTGTACCCACCGCTCGCGCATGGTGGGGGTCGGTTGCCAGGGAATAGCCGGCTCGTTGTATAGCTCATAAGCGAAGATGGCGGGATGTCCCCGGAGCGCCTTGCCGATAGACTGCCAGGCGATGGCCTGCGTTGCGATGAGATCGCGCTTGACGAAACATTCCTGGGGCGTCGTCGCGTGCCACCAGGCAGGCGATCCCTCCCAGGTGCCGGGGCCGGAGAAGATCACATGGATCTCATGCGCGGCGGCGATCTCCAACATGCGTTCCATCTTGGCAATGCCCGCCGCACTCGTCCGGTTGGGAGCAGACAGTACGTTCGTCAGCGTGGTGAAAACCCGCACGATGTTGACGCCGATGGCTTGCATGTGGTCAAAGTGCTCGCCAACGCGGGAGGGGTCAAACTGTTCCCACAGGCGCGGCGGCCAGCCTGTGAAGGGGTCGTAGTAGTTGCAGCCCCACGGTACAAAGGGGCGTTCGCTCCCCTTCTCAACAAATCCCCAGCCCGTGGGGGCAGTGCGTATGAGATCCATCTGACCCCCTATTTATACCACGCGTGTTCGTTTGCCACTTCCAGAGCGAACTCAATCTCGTCCAGGGGCGTGTTCTCCATAGCGATGTGCGATGTGCAGAAAATGAACCCGCCGCCCGGCTTCAGATCGCGCATATTGTGCACAATCTCATCCCGCACCGCGTTCAGGTCCTGTTCCTCCCGCCCCAGTGTCGCCCGCACGTCAAGCCCGCCATAGATGGTCAAGATGTCACCGTAGGTCTTCTTCACTTTCAACATGTCCATACCAGCCGACTCCTGTACCGGATGCAGGCAGCGAATCCCCAGCTGGATGATGCCGTCTATCACATCCCAAATGTAGCCATCGCTGTGGAGTGAGACGGGGGCTCCCCGCCGCACGGCATGTTCTGTAATAAGCCGCTCGGCAGGGTAGATGATCTCCCACCACAGGTTTGGGTTGAAGAGAAGCCTTTTATTCATCCCCCAGTCGTCGGAAACATGAATCACATCGCAGCCCAGATCAAGACAGTTGTCCACATAGCGCTGCGCCCAGCGGGCAATGCGCTCAAAAAAGAGTTTTAGTTTCTCCGGCTCAAGGGCCATGTACTCAAAGCATTGTTGCAGACCGATAATGCCGTTGCCACATTCAAAGACACCGGGCGTCTGCACAAAGATGGCGCGACCGCGCTGCTCTTTATGAAAGGCGATATCCTCTTTGATTGGCGCGTAGAGATCGGAGTCGTCAGGGTCTGTGAACGGCAACTCCATGATCTGATCTAGGGTAGGGACATCTCCATAAATGTTGCGGCTGCTAGGCGCGCCGCCCGTCTCTGCTCCCGTCTCCGTCTCGGCGAGGCGATCCGATTCAGCCTGCCGCTCGGCGTCCAGCGCATCAGGCATATCCGCCGAGACTTTGGCCCGTTGGAAAACGCCCTTAGATGGGAAAGTCTGCCACATATCTATGTTGAAGCAATCGTAGAACGCGGCCTCGGAGCCATATTTGGCACGGATTGTCTCGTTGATGGGTGACCAGAAGAGCCAGATGTAGAGTGGAACACGGTCCGCCTCGCGGTGTTCCAGGGCGGCAAAGACGCGCTCTCGTCCTAACATTGGGTGTTTTCTCCATCTGAGTACGGAGTACCGAGCGGATTCTCAAAGATAACGAAAAGGCCCCCATACCCCTCTATGCGCAGAGGGACGAGTGTCACCCCGGCCTGGGGCTCGTGTGGCAATGCACAATCCATCTCCCCTGTCACCGGGTCCCACAGGGTGGGTTCTCCTTCAGCCCGGAAATAGCAATCACAAGGGATGGCCGCGGGGCTGTGATTGGCAAGGAAATAGATGTCACGATTCTCCGTGCGGCGATGCAGATAAAGGATGTGAGAGGACGCGGGCGAGACGCGCAAATCGGGCGGCAGGGTCCTGTCCAGGACATCTATCAGATCGCCAGCTTCTGCCACCAGGAAGGCGGTGACATCTTGATGTGTTCCCCCTGGCCGTCGGGTTCCACCGAAAACCTCCTCGGTCTGGGTCTGGACTTCAGGGTCAGGCCCCATTTCCAGGGAACTAACCGGGAGGCAGCCCACGGCGATGATCACCCCTCCCGCGGCGTGAAAATCGCGTACCTTTTGCATCGTCGCGCGCCGGACCAGGGACAACGGAGGAAGGATGAGCCCGCGATACCTCTCTCCGTGCAGACAAAGCGCGCCATCCTGAATAGTGGCTTCTGCCAGGGCTACGTCATCCACAAAGTCAAAATCGCGCTGGTGCGTCAAGAGGACACGCGCGATCTCGTCAAAGGTATCATTCAGAGCACGCGCCTCTGCGCCCTGTTCCATATCGCGCACGTGGATAGGTGACGGCACAAAATGAGCCCATAAACTGGTCACCGGATAGAGCACGGCGATGTCGGCCACATGCTGTCCCTGGGTTAACATCACGCCCAGCCTGCCGGCATGTACGTTGATTGCCCGGTTTTCCGCTGGTGAATACGCATTCCAATTATAGTAGGAAGTCACCGTGTTGATGCCCAGGGCATAGAGCCAGTTCAGGGTAGCCCTGATCTGGCCGACGTCAACGCTCTCTTCCTTCCAGTTCTCCAGAGTACTGGAGATCTCAATCATGGCGCGTGTCGTACCCAGGCAGTGGGCGACAGAACTGGTCAGTTTGGGCGCTGCCCACCCCTTGAGCGCCATGAGCATGTCGGCGTGCGAGCCGAGTCGCGTAGGGCCCATCTGCGCGCGTACCTCGTTGGCATCCGGCCCTACTAACTGAGAAACACCACGCGCTTCATCCAGATTCATGTAACGCGGATTAGAACTGAGACGATCCATGCCGGGAATGTCCATGCGCCGGAGCGCCGCGAACGCGCTCCCCTCAAACGCTATGTGCCACAGAAGGAATTCCTCCCACAGGAGATGGCCGGTGGAAACGAGATGGTGCGCCCGGCACCATTCCTGGATCGTTCCGAAATAGGCTTCGGCACAGGTCTGCGCCACCAGGTCGTAGAACTGTGACCGCACCCTTCCCGTCTCACTGCCCACATCGTTGAAGAGGGCCGGAAGAGCCGGGATAAGGTCGTATCCATATTTCTGCATGAAAAGGCGAGGCAGGTCCTCTGCCCAGGGGATCGCGGTATAAGGCATCGGCTTCTCATCAAGAAAACCGGCGGCCAGCGAAGGCTCATCGGTAAAAAAAGCCTGGACCGTTTTACCGAAGAAGTCTCCCAGGCGGCGCGCGTACGCTTCATGGGTCAGTTCTATGAAGCGCGCAGTAGCCCTAGGATCAAGAAGATTAATTAACGGCCGTTTGTCATAGAAGTTCGTCTGGCCGTGGGTAGCCTCGTAGAGCGGTTGTTGCACGAAGGCCATCAGTCGCCAGGACGTGCTCTCTGCGGCACGAGGAACAGACCAACGCAGCAGTTGGCCGGACTTGTCATGCCCTCTCAGGTCTTGTGCCTTGTGCAATTGCACAACCGATCCTGACAGAGGCGCTGCCGCGGCATAGACCAGGCGGCCTTCCGGCAGAGGTAAGATAATATCACGCTGACCGTCCTGGCAGTGATAGGTCACGCCCAGGGCTTGCAGTTCTGGGTGACCCTCCAGGACCAAGCCCCCTGCCGTACCGCTGGGATAGCCCTGCTCATCATAGAGCCAGACGACCAGACCCAAAGATCGCGCGGCTTCCAGCCCTTCCCGCGAGATGCGCCAGGATGTCTCATCCCGCAAGTAATTATCAAATGAAACGCCAGTGACGATGCCGCCATATCCCCAGGCTGCCAGTGTCTTTAGGAACTCCCCAGCGGAGGTGAATTTATGTGGTATAGCGGGAGAGGGCCCGGCGGTGGCGTGGGCTAATGCGAGGAGAGGATCCAATGGCGATAAGAAATGTTCTTCCAGAGCATGGGTGATGGCATAGAGCCGGAATAACC
>JADYZS010000064.1 GCA_020853075.1 Anaerolineae bacterium
ACCGTAGAAGGCTCAACTTTCACAGACAATTCCGCTTCCTGTCTTGATAGTCTGACCCAAAGCAACGTGGGTTATGGAGGCGCTATCGGCGCACGCGACAGTTTGACGGTCAGGCGTTCGCAATTCCTGCGCAACAGCGCGGGATCCATCGGTGGTGGCGGCATCGCGCAGATTCTTGCTGTGCCGGCCAGCTTGCGCATTGAGAATTCGCTCTTTGCTAACAATACGGCGACCAATTCCGTCTTTGGCGCGCGAGGCGCCAGCATTGCCATCAGCAATACGAATCTGGCGCAGTTATTCTACAACACCTTCGCGAGCGGGACGCCCAATCCCATCTCCGCGATGGCGGCCTATTCCGGCACTGTGAGCATCATTGACAATATCATCTCCGGTCACGCGGTGGGCGTTGAACGGATCGGCGGCACCGTCTTTGAGAACTACAACCTCTTCTTCAACAACACGACAAACCTGAGCGGCGGCGTGACGAGCGGCGGCAGTAGTTTGATCGGTAATCCCCTGTTCGTCTCACCGGCAACCGACGACTACCACCTACAGCCCGGCAGCCCAGCCATCAACGCGGGCACCGACGTTCTGGTGGCGGTGGACTACGACGGAGACCCGCGCCCGCTCAATGGCGGGTACGACGTCGGTTTTGATGAGAGCACCGCGCTTCCCGCCACTGCCACTCCTACGCCGACAACGACGCCCACGAGGACGACTACTCCTACCGCGACACCGACGGCTACGCCCACGAGAACGCCGACTCCTACTGGCACGCCAGCGTCCACCCCCACACCGACGGCCACGGGGGGGGTAGTAACCGAGATTCGTGTGTACGTGCCCTTAGTTGTACGCTAACAACTATGCACCGTCTGGGTACTGGCCCGCTTGCTCGTTTGGGCTGATACACGTGCCCGCGCAGTGAGCCTTTAGGCGCGCTGAAGAGACAAGAGCGAATCATGGCTACAATGGCGGACGACGTGCGCATCCTGATCGTGGCAAGCGATCCCCTCGCGCGGGCCGGGTTGGCGATGCTTCTGTCCGAACAACCGGGCTGTGCCGTGGCCGGCCAGGTGGCGGGGGACACCGATATGGCCGCTGCGCTGACAACTTACCGCCCTGACGTCGTCCTGTGGGACCTGGGGTGGGATGCGTCGCCGAACCTGGAGCGGCTGGCGGAGCAGGCCGCTGACCTGTCGCCTGTCGTGGCTTTGTTACCCGATGACACCTATGCGACGGACGCCTGGGCTACCGGCGTCCGCGGCCTGTTACTCAGAGAGGCCGCGGCCACGGTCATCGTGGCTGCCCTCCGAAGCGCGGTGCAGGGACTTGCGGTTCTTGACCTGGCGCTGGCGGCTGCCGTCTTGCGCACGAGGGATAGACCACCAGCGCTCACCGTTGAAGCCCTGACGCCCCGTGAGCAGGAAGTGCTGCAACTCCTGGCCGAAGGGCTACCCAACAAGGCGATTGCCCACAGGTTGGGCATCAGCGAACACACCGTCAAATTCCACGTGAACACGATCCTCGGCAAACTGGACGCTCAGAGCCGCACCGAAGCCGTCACCCGCGCGGCTCGCCTGGGCCTGATCCTCCTCTGACCTAACCGTTTTATCAGGTTCCCCCCTATCCTAACGGGTGATGTGCCTGTCAGCCATTGGCTGTACAATGCGACAAGAACAGGGATAAAAGGCATCCTACGACAAACCCTCTTCCCTGGGCATCGGAACGCCTGAACTCAGGAGGATATATTGCGATGGAATTGCTTGCGAACCTTTCTAACGCGCTGGCGGAGACCGTGGAAACCGCCGGCCCCAGCGTCGTGCGGGTGGAGGCTCGCCGTCGTCTCCCTTCCAGCGGCATCGTCTGGTCTGCCGATGGCGTGATCGTGACCGCGCATCACGGCGTTGAGCGGGAGGATAACATTGAGGTCGGCCTGGCGGACGGTACGACCGCGGCGGCTACGCTGGTAGGCCGCGACCCGACGACAGACCTGGCCGTGCTCCGTGCTCGTGCGGGCGGCCTGAAATCGGCTGCCTGGGTTGCTACCGACAGCCTGCGGGTCGGGCACCTCGTGCTGGCCCTGGGGCGGCCTGGCAAAAGCGTGCTGGCAACCTTCGGCATCGTCAGCGCACTGGGGGATGCCTGGCGCTCGCCCATGGGCGGCCAGTTGGATCGCTACCTGCAAACTGACGTGGTGATGTATCCGGGCTTCTCTGGTGGCCCCTTGGTGAGCGCGGCGGGGCAGGTGTTGGGGCTCAATACGTCGGCCCTGTTACGCGGTATCAGTGTCACCGTACCGGCGGCCACGGTGCGCCGGGTCGTTGAGACGTTGCTTGCGCATGGGCACGTGCGCCGCGCCTATCTGGGGGTGGGAGCCCAGCCAGTGCGCCTACCTGCTGCCCTGGAACAACGACTCGGCCAGGAAACGGGTCTGCTCCTCGTCTCCATTGAGCCGGGTAGCCCTGCCGAGCGGAGCAGCCTCTTCCTGGGCGACACCATCGTTGCTTTAGATGGCAATAAGGTTGCTCACATGGATGACCTGTTGGCTCTGCTGAGCGGAGACCGGGTCGGGAAGCAGGTGCCGGTGCGCATTGTGCGTGGCGGCCAGGTGCAGGATGTGACCGTCGTCCTCGGCGAGCGGGAGTGATGGTAATGATCTGCCGTAGCGGCGGCTTATGGGGCGTCACTACGGTTACCTGTGGGGACTTGATGAGGGTAGTAACGGATGATACCTGGCGTGAGGGAACGAATCACCGAGACTCTGTTAGGTTGGGAAGGTGTCACTGCCCATCCCCACAGGTTTGGGGGCACCGAATACCGGCTGGGCAGAAGGGAGATCGGCCACCTCCACGGCGATTACCTGATTGACATCCCGTTTCCTAAAAAGGTACGAGACGAGGTCGTAGCCGCAGGCCGGGCCCAGAAGCACCACGTCTTACCGGAGACCGGCTGGGTGAGTTTCTACCTGCGCGAACCTGCCGACGTAGAGCAAGGCATCGCTCTGCTGCAACAGTCGTACGAACTGGCGCAAAAGCAGAAGTCTCGCGACAGCGAGGAGGCTCTGCCCCAAAACGAATAGCGATTTGTGAGACGGCCCGACCTCGTCTTGCACACGAAAGGTGATCACTTATGGGAAAGGCGTTTTTTCGGATCTTTATGACCATCCACGTTTTCTTGTATCGTCTAACCGGAGGAAAGGTAGGCGGCAAGGTGCGAGGCTTCCCCCTGCTGTTACTCACTACGACCGGACGCAAAACGGGCAAAAGACGAACCACTCCCCTCGGGTATTTTGAGCATGAGGGAGGCTACGTGGTTATCGCTTCCAATGCCGGCCTTGAAACGCATCCGGCCTGGTTTCATAACCTGAGGAGTAACCCGCGCGCTACCGTTCAGATCAACGAGAAGCAGTTGGCAGTAGATGCCAAAACTGCCACGGCGGACAAGCGGGACCTCCTCTGGGCGCGATTGCTGGAACTATCGCCATCTTACGGCTATTACGCGAAAAGGATCAAACGTGAGATTCCGGTGGTTACTCTAACTCCGGTGAAGATATAAACGGACAAGTATCACGCTTTCAAACGATGACGAGGTTTGCGATGTCAAACGTATTGCGGCAGTTGAACGATGAGGTAGCGGGTTTGGTTGATAGCGCCCGCCATAGCCTGGTACGGGTGAGCAACGGCAGGCACGGCGCGGGCGCGGGGACCATCTGGCATCCGGATGGTCTGGTGATCACCAATGCCCACGTAGTAGGAAACGGGCCGGTGCGCGTGGGGTTGCCCGATGGGCGCGTGCTACCCGCACGGCTCCTGGCCCAAGATACTGACCACGATCTAGCCTCCCTGCGGATAGATGCCAACGGACTCCCTACGGTGGCAGTGGGCGATTCCAAATCGCTCCGCCCCGGCCAGTGGGTATCGGCGTTGGGGCATCCGTGGGGTGTGGTCGGTGCTCTGACGACGGGTGTCGTCATCGGCATCGGCGCGGAGTGGCCGGAGATCCCGCAGGGCCGTCGCGAATGGGTCCTGGTCAACCTGCACCTGAGGCCGGGACATTCCGGCGGCCCGTTGGTAGATGCGCACGGACGCCTCGTTGGCATCAACACGATCATGGTGGGGCCGGACATTGGGGGTGCAGTGCCAGTGCACGTCGTCAAGGCGTTTCTGCGCCAGGCCCTCGGTTCGGTGGAGCCGGTATCTTTGAATTAACCTCTGCCGCCGTTCCCATCACGACCCCTTCGTTGTATTCCTACGTACAATCTTGCGCGAAGCCCTTCAGGATTTGCGCGCCCCGCCACAATCTGCTATAATCCCTCCGCGACGTATGGGGGGCATGACAAGAGCCCACCCCTTGCACGCAGACGTTCCGGCAGTTCTGTGCCTGCCGGTGCCTGTACGACGGGGCAGGCTCTTTATTTTAGAAAGGCATAGGGCCTATGCGCCAGTTTTCGCTTCTTGCGCAGGCCCTGGAACTGGCCTGGGTGGTAGCGCTCTCCATCCTCATCCCTTTGGGCATCGGCCTTTGGTTGGATAGACGGTTTGATTCTGCGCCCTGGCTGACGCTTGTGGGGATGGTGGTCGGTGTGGTGGCGTCAACCGTGAATGTTCTCCGCCAGATGAGCGCCATCTTCCGGGCCCTTGATGAGGAGTATGCCGCGCGCAAGGCGCGCCGCCGGGCTGAAAACGTTGCCGACTCGCCCGCTGATGAGAAGGAGGAGACGGACTAGTGCGCAGACTCCTGTCTGGACGTAACTTAGCCATCCTTGCCATCTTGCTGGTCATCACGATTGGTGGCCGCATTCTCTTTCCCATTCCTCTTCCCACCATCCAACTCCCTGCCGAAAAGATTCCGGGCTTATCCATCTTCGGCTTTCCCATCACCAATACCCTCATTGCCACGCTCCTGGCCGATGTCACCATCCTGGTTCTCGTTTATTTCGCGACGCGCAAGATGGAGATGGTGCCGCGCGGCTTGCAGAACGTAGTTGAGTGGGTGATTGAATGGTTCATGAACCTGGCGAAAGACCTGGCAGGCGAGGTGAGCGCGCGCAAGTTCTTACCTATCATGATGACCATCTTCCTCTTGGTCATCGTCGCCAACTGGTGGGAACTGGTTCCCGGCTTTGATAGCATCGGCATCCTGGAGCATCCTCATAGCCCTAACATGCGAGCCTACGAGATTGATGAGGTAGGGCCTATCGGCATCCTGACACCCAGGCTGGTTCAGTCTGACGAACAGGCAAGCGGGGGGGAGCACAGCAGCGGAGGAGAGGAGAGCGGCAAAGGCTACGTTCTCGTGCCCTTCCTGCGAGCCGCAACGACCGACCTCAATCTGACCCTGGCTCTTGCTCTGGTGGTCATGTTCTGGGTGCAGGTATCGGGCGTGCGGGCGTTGGGTCTCGGCTACTTCAAGAAGTTCTTTGATTTCCGCGGCGTTATCCCGGCCATCGTGGGGATTCTGGAACTCTTCTCCGAGGTCGGTAAAATCATCTCTCTCACCTTCCGTCTCTTTGGCAATATCTTTGCCGGCCAGGTTCTCATCTTTGTCATCCCATTCCTCATCCCGTTCCTGGTCGTGTTGCCGTTCTATGGGCTAGAGGTCTTCGTCGGCTTCATGCAGGCCCTGGTTTTCGCCGTCTTGGCGATGGTCTTTCTGGGCCAGGCCGTGGTCAGCCACGAGGGAGGCCACGAGGAGCACAAGGCAGAAGCCGGTCACTAACCCTAATAATATCTGTCTTGTCACCCTGAGCATAGCGAAGGGTCTCGCAATGATTGCTGCCGGGATTCTTCGCTTCGCTCAGAATGACAACAAGCATTCATCTAGGAGGGTTCGCGTATGGATTTCCTGCCTGCTGGTTTGGCTATCGGTCTGGGGGCCATTGGCCCTGGCATCGGCGTGGGGCTGTTGGTTGCGGGCGCGTTGCAGGCCATCGGGCGCAACCCGGAGGCCGCGGGCGAGATCCGCAACAACATGGTCTTGGGTATCGTCTTCACCGAGGCCATTGCCATCTACGCCCTGGTCGTCGCGCTGATTCTCAAATTCGTTTAGAGTCGCTTCGGCACAACACTCTTTGTAGGGCGGAAGAAGGGCTGGCATTCGCTGCCAGGAGCCGTGTGCCGTGAGTAATTTGCTCTTTTCAGGGAGGAAGTCGCTTGGAGAAGCTAGGCATCAATGGAAACTTCCTGATCGCACAGATCATTAACTTCCTGCTCCTTCTGTTTGTTCTGCAGCGCTTCCTGTACAAGCCAGTGACCAAGATGCTGGCGGCTCGTACGAAGCGAGTGCAAGAGAGCCTGGCGGAAGCAGACCGCGTGCGGCAAGAGGCCGCCGCGGCCCGCGCCGAATACGAACGGCAACTGGAAGCGGAGCGGCGGCGCAGTTTTGACGCGGCGCAGCAAGCCATCCAGGAAGGGCAGAAGGCGCGCGAGGCCATCATCGCCCAGGCTCAGAAGGACGCGGAGGATATACGCGTGCGTGCCCGCGATGAGGCTGAACGCGAACGGGTGCAGATGCTGGCGCAGTTGCGGACGCAAGTGGCCGATTTGGCTATCCTGGCAAGTGAGAAAATCATCAGCCAGGCACTGGACCGCGATGTTCAGCGTCGCCTGGTCAACGACTTCTTGACCAAGACCGAGGCACTGAATTGAACCCCGCAGAGCAAGCGCAGACATACGCCAGAGCCGTCTATCAGTCGGCGTTGGATGTCTGGTTGAAGCATCTCGGCGCGGCGCGCGTAGCCTACGAGACGAATGAGTTGGTGCGCACACGCGCCGCCAGCCGTCACGTGGCCGACCGTTTGGCCGCGGCTGCTGCCATCACGCCCCACGATGCGCCGCCGGAGGTTCGCAACTTCCTCTCGCTCCTGGCCGACAAGGGGCATCTTGACCTCCTGGGCGACGTTGCCACGGGCCTGGGGCGGCTGGTGCGCAAAGGACCGAACGTGCGCGTGGCTCGTGTGGTGAGCGCGGTGCCTATGACCGAGGATGAGGCTGCCCAGTTGCGGGCCAAACTCCTGGCTCGTTTCGGTGGAGACCTGGAGTTTGATTTCCGGGTGGACCCCAACATTCTAGGCGGCGTCGTCGTGCAGGTGGGCGACCAGGTGATAGATGGCAGCGTAGCCGGAAAACTTACGGCCATGAAGGCCACATTGGCCGGAACCAGGTAGTCGGGCCATGAGGAGGTAGGGCGTGGCGGTTCGTGTTAACGATATTACCGAACTCATTCGGCGGCAGATTGAGGGGTTTGAAGCCCCCGTACAGGCCGTGGACGTGGGCCAAGTCATTGAAGTGGGCGATGGCATCGCGCGCGTCTCCGGCTTGGGCGGCGTCATGGCAAGCGAGCTGGTGGAATTCGTCCCCAAACCCAACCGGCCACGGGCTATCCCCGGCCTGGCCTTGAACCTGGAATCCAACCAGGTGGGTGTCGTGATCATGGGCGAATACACCGAGATTGAGGAAGGCGACACGGTGCGCAGTACAGGCCGCATTGCCTCGGTGCCTGTGGGGGAGGCGCTGGTTGGCCGCGTGGTCAACGCCCTGGGCGAGCCCATTGACGGCAAAGGGGCGCTGCGGTTGGAGAAGTACCGGCCTATTGAGCGTATTGCGCCCGGCGTTGTCTTCCGCGCGAACGTGGATACGCCAGTGCAGACGGGCATCAAGCCGATTGACGCCATGATCCCCATCGGCCGCGGCCAGCGTGAACTGATCATCGGCGACCGGCAGACGGGAAAGACGGCTCTTGCCCTGGATACGATCATCAACCAGAAGGGCAAGAACCTGATCTGCATTTACGTCGCCATCGGCCAGAAATTGGCGCAGATCGCCCAGGTGGTTGCCACGCTGGAACGACACGGGGCGATGGATCATACCATCGTGGTGGTCGCTTCGGCCTCCGACCCTGCCGCCTTGCAATACATTGCGCCCTATGCCGGCTGTTCCATGGGCGAAGAGTTCATGGAGAAGGGCCAGGAAGCGCTCATCGTGTACGATGACCTGACGAAGCACGCCTGGGCCTACCGGCAGATTTCGCTCCTCCTACGGCGCCCACCAGGACGCGAGGCTTATCCCGGCGACGTCTTCTATTTGCACTCGCGCCTGCTAGAGCGCGCGGCCAAGATGCATCCCAACTATGGGGGCGGTTCACTCACCGCGCTGCCCATCATTGAGACGCAGGCCGGTGACGTCTCGGCCTACATCCCGACAAATGTCATCTCCATCACCGACGGCCAGATCTACCTGGAAAGCGACCTGTTCTACGCCGGTATCCGTCCTGCCATCAACGTGGGTATCTCGGTGAGCCGGGTTGGTGGCGACGCGCAGACGCGCGCAATGAAGCAGGTTGCCGGGCGTCTGAAATTGGAGATGGCGCAGTACCGGGCCGTGGCCGCCTTTGCCCAGTTCGGCTCGGACCTGGACAAAGCGACCCGCAACCAACTAGAGCGCGGCCAACGACTCACCGAGGTTCTTAAGCAGCCGCAGTACGAGCCGATGCCGTTAGACCAGCAGGTGATAGTTATCTTCGCCGTCGTCAACAACTACTGCGACGACGTGCCGGTAGCCAAGATTCGCGACTGGGAGACGGCGTTCCTTCGGTTTATGGGAGCCAGCCATCCTGAGATCGGCCAGGCCATTCTGCGAGACAAGCGTCTGACGGACGAGACTACCAAGTCGTTGCGCTCGGCTGTTGAGGAGTTCAAGCAGTCTGTGCAGATGTGATGGTTTAGAGAGGCGAAGTTGGCAACTCTGCGCGAGATACGACGCCGCATCCGCAGCGTCAACAGCATCTCTCAAGTGACACGGGCTATGCAGATGGTTGCCGCGTCCAAGATGCGGCGCGCCCAGGAGCAGGTGCTCGCCACGCGTCCGTATGCCAGCAAGTCTTGGGCCGTCCTGCACAACCTGGCAAGCCAGCCCGCGGCAAACCAAAGCCTGCATCCCCTGTTGGAGAGGCGAGCCCAGGTGCGTGCATTAGACGTCATCCTCATTACCTCTGACCGGGGGCTTTGCGGCGCGTACAACCAGAACATTATCCGCGCGTCGGTGCAGTTCATCCAGAAGAGCAATCTTCCCGCACGCATCATCGCGGTAGGGCGGCGCGGACGAGATTTCATGCTGCGCTATGGACGCAGCGTCATTGCAGAGTTCACCGACCTCCCGCCACGGCCAGGCATTCTGGACGTGACGCCCATCGCGCGTACGGCCATGGACGATTTCCTACGCGGCGACGTGGACGAGGTGTACCTGGCCTATACCGATTTCATCAATACCCTGTCGCAGAAGCCGACGGTCAGGCGGCTACTGCCTTTGACTACTGTGATGTCGGCAGAACAGGTGGAAGAAGCGGGGCCACAGCATACATTGGTAGGCGAGTACATCTACGAGCCGGACCCGGTTACCATCTTGGGTTCCGTCTTGCCTCGCTTCACAGAGCTTCAGGTCTATCAGGCCGTGTTGGAGGCCCTGGCGAGCGAACATAGCGCACGTATGGTCGCCATGCGCAGCGCCACGGAGAACGCGAAAGAGCTCTTGACAACTCTGCGACTGACTTACAACCAGGCGCGGCAATCCAGCATTACAAGGGAGATGCTGGAAATCGCCGGCGGCGCAGAGGCTTTGCGATTGAGTGTGAAATAGAGAGCCGCGAGACAGCCCGACAGGGTTCGTCTCTCGGTTTTGGAATCGGGGGTGCGGAGGCATTATGGCGAAGGAGACTCAAGGGACGGTCGTGCAGGTGCAGGGCGCGGTGGTGGACGTGGCCTTTCCACCGGAGGGGCTGCCAGAGATCTATTACGCGGTGGAAGTGCCTAAGGATGGGGAAGGCAAGGTCGTCTTAGAGGTGCAGCAACACCTGGGCAACGACCGCGTGCGCTGCGTCGCCATGACGTCCACCGATGGGCTGCGCCGGGGCATGACGGCCATCAACACGGGCGCGCCGATTGCGGTGCCGGTAGGGCCGGCCTCGTTGGGTCGCATCTTCAACGTCTTGGGTGAGACCATTGACCAGAAGGGCCCCGCGGAAGCGGTCACACGCTACGCCATCCATCGCCCGTCACCTCCCTTTGAGGAGCAAGTCACGCAGGTTGAGGTCTTTGAGACGGGCCTGAAAGTCATTGACCTCATCGCGCCCTTCACCAAAGGCGGTAAGACAGGTATCTTCGGCGGCGCGGGCGTGGGCAAGACTGTTATCATCATGGAACTGATCCGCTCTATCGCCACCGAGCACGGCGGCTATTCGGTCTTTGCCGGTGTGGGCGAGCGGACGCGCGAGGGGACGCAACTCTACAAAGAGATGGTGGAGTCGGGCGTCATTGAGAAGACGGTGATGGTCTTCGGCCAGATGAACGAACCGCCAGGCGTGCGTCTGCGCGTGGGGCTCACCGGCCTGACGATGGCCGAGTACTTCCGCGATGAAGGCCGCGATGTCCTTCTCTTCATTGACAACATCTTCCGCTTCGTCATGTCAGGTTCCGAGGTGTCGGCTCTCCTGGGCCGTATGCCCAGCGCCGTGGGCTACCAGCCAACGCTGGGCACGGAGATGGGCGAACTGCAAGAGCGCATCACCTCCACCCGGCGCGGCTCCATCACCTCTATGCAGGCGGTGTACGTCCCC
>JADYZS010000065.1 GCA_020853075.1 Anaerolineae bacterium
CGCGGCTGGATGTGAGAGTCGTCACCGATCACCACCTGGCCGCCGTCGCCCGTCTCTATGATCGTACCGCGATAGAGATGTACCCGCTCGCCCAGCCGCACCGCACCCCCCGCGCCGCCGGTTTGCGTCTTAGGGTGGCGATAGATGGTCACGTCGTCATCAATGAAGGAGTTGCGTCCCATCGCCAATTCGGGGCACGCGATGTCGGCCTGGGGTGAGACGTAGCCGCACGGCCCCAGGTAGGCCAGGAGCCGTCGCTCCTTATAGACTCCCGCGGGAATCTGGGCCAGCCGCGTCGCAAGCCTGCCCCAACCACGCAACCCGGCCCACCGCATCCAGAAGCGCATCCAAAGCAAGGCAATCTTCCGGCGCACCGGGGCTCCTATGTCTATCTGACCGTGCCGCGCGCCCGAAACCAGGCCACGGCCTGGCTGAAGGCCACGTCCAACGGCGTCTGCGGCAGGCCGAGGTCACGAAGGGCGCGGGCAGGGTTAGCGGTGAGCGCGGCAGGAAGATGCCCGGTGGGAACAACGGGCCGTGCCGACCAGATGGGCGTCAATGAAAAGACACGCTCCTTTCGTCCCTGGCGGACGAGAGGTACCGGTTGCCCCGTGACGCGAGAGAGAAGCATCAGAAACTCGTCTTCCTTCAGATTCCCTTCAACGTTGCCCAGAATGTACCGCTGGCCTGTCTCCCCTCGTTGCGCGGCCAATACGTGCCCCATCGCCACGTCGGTCACGGCGACGAAATTGATACCGCCCGCGGGATAGGGTGATCGCCGCCCCGCCAGGAAATCCAGGATGCGTTGCCCGGTGGCACTTGGCTTCGCATCCCCCGGCCCCACACAGCCGGTCGGGTGGACGATGACAACCCCCAGGCCCTGGTCGGCCAGGGCCAGCGCGGCCAGGTCCGCCAGGTGTTTGGAACGGGCGTAATGGCTCGCAGTCGCCCACATATTGAACGGCACCGACTCGTCCGGTGGTGTGCCGTCGCGTGTCTGGCCGATGGTGCCGATGGTGCTGGTAAGCACAAAACGGCTGACACCGGCCCGCCAGGCCGCCAGGAGGGTGTTCAGCGTTCCTCGCAGGTTCACCTCATAGAGCGCGGCGGCATCTTCCTCGCGCGTGCTGTAGAGGGCTGCTACGTGAAAGACGCTATCGCACCCCTCCAGGGCGCGTACCATTCCCAGCGCGTCGCGCACGTCGCCCTGGATGACTTCCACGCCCAACGCAGCCAGGTCGGGTACAGCCTTCTGCGGACGCACGAGCGCGCGCACGGTCGCTCCCTGCTCCAGCAGGGCGCGCACCACGTGGGAACCGACGAATCCGCTCGCGCCCGTCACGAAGGCTTTCACAATTATCTATCCTGTCGCCATTTTAACGCAATGAGCACCGTCATACCGACGGGGGCGATGGCCGGGAAAGCATAAGTGACACTGGCGGAGCGCATCCCCAGCCGTTCTGCGGCCGCGATTAAACCTGCTGCCGTGTGCAGGTACATGCGCAGCCGGAAGAGGCAGATCAGGGCGTGTCCCCAGGAGAAGGGGCCGTAGAGGTTGGGCGCGCCGACGATGAGCGTGCCACCCGGTGCGACGCGAGGCACCACCAGACGCAGCAGAGTGACCGGCTCGCGATAATAGTCAAGGACACCCATGCAGAGCACCAGCGGCCACCGGCGGTCGGCGATGGCCGCCGCGTCGTCGGTGAACTCAGCAGCGATGCCTGATTGCTTTGCCTTGTTCTGTGCTTGGGCAACCATATTGCTGGCTATGTCAAACCCTGTTACCTGGTAACCCTGCGCAGCCAGAGGCAGGCTGAACCGCCCCGTGCCGCAGCCGTAATCTAGTGCCGCGCCCCGTTCCAGCGGCAGCAATCTGCCGATAGCTGCCGTCTCCGCCCGCCCTACCCATTGGTAGAGAAGGTTGGCGTCATAAGTAGGCGCCAGCCGGTTGAAGTGTTCCGCGATGGTCTCAAACATGAGTCCGTCTATCCGGCGAACTGGCGCCAGAGCCGGCGCCAGAGGGGTGTAGGTGGCCGCGTGATGCGCGACAGCACAGCGGCCTGAGCCTCACCCCCCTCAGCCGGTTCGCCCAGGCCGGTGCCCGGATACCGGCGGTACGGCTTGGCGTGCGAGGCGTCTGGGTGCAGGTCTCGTAAGAACTGGCCCGTGGTGAGGATGGCTTCCTCGCCTTGTCCTGGCAGTCCGGTCATGACGAACACGCGGCAGGCGATACCCACGTTGCGACACTGACGCACGACTTCGGCCACGCGGGCCACGTAAGCCTCCGCGGCAGCGAGATGTGGGACACGGTGCAGCGCGACCAGAAGCGCGGGGTCTGTTGTTTCCAGGCCGATCTTGATCGTGTCACAGCCCGCGGCTTGCATCTCCCGCAACAGTTCCGCATCAAAGTGCTCAGGCCGTGATTCACATTCCCAGGGGATGCGCAGGTTTCGGGCGCGCAAGCCGCTGCAGATGGCCTGCACCCGCGCTCTGTCTCGTGCGAAAACCGGGTCTCGGAACATGAAGCGCGAGGGCCGGTGAGTCCGCACCAGCCAGTCAGCTTCCTCTACGGTGCGCAGGGGGGACTGGGCACGAAACGAGGCCCCCTGGGCCGCCGCGTAAGGGCAATAGAGACAGCCATCGGGACAACCGCGGCTGGAGAGGATGGTAAGGAATCTGTATCGTTCCTGGTCTATGTGCTCCCAGGCCGGGTAAGGGACGGCGTCCAAATCGGTGAGTTGCCCATTTGTGTCGTAGCCTCTTGCTTTCAGTTTCTCAGGCGTCAGAATGCCGATCTCGCTTTCCTCCCGGCAGGCCAGCGCGGCCACGAACGCCCCCTCAGGCTCGCCCATTAGAAAGCCATCGGCGAGACCCTCGGCACTCCATTCCTGGGCGAGTTCCCCTGAAGGTGTGCCTATCACCAGCACCCAGGCGCGGGGACGTTCCAACCGCAGCAGCCGCAGGAAATCACCGTCGGCTTGGTGGCTGGCATAACTCACCTGCACCACGACCGGCACTTCCTCGTGGCCGATGGAGGCCAGTGTCTCTTCGGTATCCCAGCCTGCGCCTGTCGCATCTACCATCCGGGACCGCCAGCCTGCGCCCTGGGCAGCCGCGGCCAGAGTAGCCAGGAGATGAGGTGGATACAGAAAGCCATGCGTGCGCCGGGCAAGGCTGCCCAGGCCCGACGCTCCTTCGCGATTCGCCAGCGCCCCCGGTGGGCTGGGTGGGTTCACCAGATAGAGAAAGCGGGGCTTCGCCATCAATCAACCTCGTGGACAGTGCGCACCTATTCTATCATCTTTCCCTGGCAGTGGCAATCTGAACAAGAGACGCTGGCTTTGACCGAATCTTGCCCCTGATGTACAATCAAAGCGTGTCTCTGTAGAAATCAAACGCCGATGGCACGTCAGCGAATCCTACGGAATGAGGGAAAACCCTAATGCAGCGTAGTGATTTCAGCACATTGCGGGAGTTTGCTCGGCATATTGCTGAACTTGAGAAGAGCTATACCGAGAAACTCTTTCACGCTCTGTACAAGAATGCCGGTAACATTCAAGCCTGGTACAACGAGCCTAACAAGGTGCCGGATACCTGGGCGGGGAAAATGGTCATTAGCCCCAGAGAGCCATCGGCTCCGTGGGAACAGGTGGGAGAAATCGTCATCGTGGGTGTAGTTAACCGGGAGTTTTCAGAATGGTTTCCCGTAGGGTTGCCGATAGGTTCTGAGACGCGGTTGAGCTCGTCGGATGCAATTGTTCATAATTGACATCAAAACGCACAAGGAGGGTGACACCGACCTGGACCGAACCCAAGACGTGAGGCCGGAGCAAATAAGCACCGATGAGAATAACGTCTATGTGCAAGATAAAGAGGGGCATCTAGGCGATTGCCCGCCCAAGCTGCCCCCGTATTATGTATTTGGCCCGAACTTGTTGAAGATCACTATCTCGGCCTTTGTCGTCTGCGCCTATCAGTTTGATGAGGCCAATCGCTATCAATACCTGACCCGCATACAACTGTTCATCGTGCCTAACGGAATCCTGCGAGCCTCTTACGATTATAAAGACATCTTTCAGGTTGGCAAGGACGGTCGGCAAGGCCGTCGTTATCGTGTTAATCTGCCTGCGCTAGCAAACCATGACGTTTGGCGTTGGCGAGAGATACGCTATCAGGCCTACGGCTTGAGGTAGCAAAATAGACTATACCACGCCTTCTATCAGATCCGAGCAAAATTGGGCGATCTGACCTTCCTGAGTGGCGATTAGACGTTTTAGTTCAGCAATACGTTTCCGGTGTTCCCTGAAAGTTGCTCCCCAGTGCAGGTGATCTTGAGGCAACGGGATTTGCAGGCGGCGCAGGTCCTTCTCAGCAATGCGCCCAGACATCTCGCCAGTAGAGTAAATAGTCATCAATTGTAGGAATAGAGGCGAACGGAGAATCTCTACAAAATAGTCCAGGTCAAAACCCTCGCGCAAACGCAGAACGGAAAACTCGGGGATTGCTAACGCACCATCCAATTCGGGTGGCACGACAACAACAGCCCCTCTATAAGCGCGCCGGCGGCTTATCAGAATGTCGCCAGCCTGTACTCGCTTAAGCGAGGTATAATTGCTGTCCTGTCCTTTAATACGTCTTGGAGTGATTGTCAGTGTTTCCGGATTGACACAACCTGTTTCAATCAGACCGATCTCCTGATGCGGATTAAGGTGTGGGTTGACCTTCTCGGTGTAAAATGTGCCGATCTCAGATAACCTGACTAATTTGTGTCTGGGGTTGATCTGAAAAAGGCTAATGACGTGACGATGGTTGGGAATGTAGAATTTGGCGTCAATACGATCCTGCATGTCAGCAACCGACACCAGATAGCGCGCATCCTGCTGCCGAAATTCCGCAATGGTTTCAGGGAAGTCGTTCTTGTCGGTCGGTCGCCCGGTGGAAGTAAATCCGATGTTCTCAACCCGTTTCATGAACACGTTGTACGTAAAGTGGTCGGGTACCTGGGCTAGTTTGCGAATGAACAGCAGGCTACCTCGCACGCTGGTGCCTGATTGAATAAATGCCCAATCTGGCAATTCTATCACGGCTAGGATCTGGGCGTGTCGTTTGATATAGTCACGTACATGGGCGAGATTGCGGTTGGTGAAAATGCCTTGAGGGATGACAATGCCGGCCACGCCACCGTTGCACAAGACCTGGATAATACGCTCAATGAATAACACCTCTCGTGTGACAGAAGAGACGCTGCCGTGACCGTTCTGACCCAACTCAAACTTGGACAGAACTGACGGATCTTTCTCGTATCCTGCAAATGGAGGGTTGGCAAACACCACATCCACGGTACCCTTGGCCAGTAGAGAGGGGGGCCTTCCGTTGTGGAGTTCGTCCGTCTTGAGGGCGTTCACCGTGAAGATGTTACTGTAGTCTAGGCCATGCATTAGTAGATTGAGTTTGGCAACTCGGACAGTGCGCTCGTTGATTTCGGTGCCAACCAGGCGCCGTTGACTATATTCTTGAAGTTTTTGGTCAATTTCCTGTCGGCGCAGCTCGGGTTGTCTTTGTTGGATTTGCTCTCTCACGATTTTAGCACACATGATCAGAAAGCCACCTGAGCCACAGGCGGGGTCATACACAACCTGCCATTCATCAATGCCGATGAATCTGACCATGAATTCAACAATACTGCGATGGGTAAAGAACTGACCTAATTCTCCCCGAAACGTGTTGCCAACGATGTGTTCGTAGATAGTGCCTTTGATGTCTGCGCCTTGGACCTGCGAAGTTGTCTCCAGAAGACTATAATTCTGCAGTTGGCGGAAAACCTCGTAGATGGCTAGATCATCAACTCTGATGGTGTCTTCGGAAAAGATGTGGTCAAAGCCCGTCGTCTCATTTGCCTGGTCAAAAAGCCAACGCACTCTGGCCGCGAACTCCTCTGCCGATTCGCCACGTGAAATAGTGGTGCGCGCGCCAGCCAGCGTGGCTTCGTCATAGAGTCTAACAAACAGCAATTTGCTGAATTCGTCAAAGGCTTGGGCAGGATCAAAACCGTGGCGTTCCCAAAGCACGTTGTGGCATCGCTGAACGACCTTCTGTAACTCATATTCGTTGGCAAAGCGAATAGCAGCCACAATGGACCTCCGTGTAAGATAGCCTTATAGGCTATATTTTAGCCTGATAGGCTAATTCTGTCAAGATAGCGGAACGCGAGGAAGGAAGGGCAACAATGAACCAGCCTCCTGTGCTGCTCCTGGTCGCGATCCCTTTGCCCCCTGGCGCGCTGGATCAGTTGGGCCCCGTGGTGGAGACCCGCAAGGCCGACACACCGTGGGGTTCCGTAGGCCCTGTCGCGCGCCGGCGGGTGGGTTCTGGTGACCTGCTGGTTTTGCCCTATTCAGGTTCGCCCAGCCGGACCGACCCACGGGCGACCATCTGGGCCGCGCGGGCGTGGGAAGTACAACGTATCCTCGGTTGGGACACCGGAATTGCGCTGAGCCCGTTACTTCGGCGGGGCGAAATCGTCCTATTAGATGACTACATAGATCAGACGCGCCGCCAGCCCAATGTGTTGTTTGAGGATCGTGCGCCGGGTTGGCTGCCGCCGATGCCGGGCTTTTGCCCGGAGGTGCGCGGCGTGCTGGCCGCCGCGCTGACCGATGCGCGGGATGGCGCGGTCTATCTCGCGCTGGATAGCAGCCGCCGGGAGACTGCATCCGAAGCGAGATTGTTTCGCGCCTGGGGAGCGGACGTGAGCGGCCAGAACCTGGTGCCCGAAGCGGCCCTGGCTAAAGAACTGGGGCTTTGCTTCGGCGGCCTCCTCACGGTGACCGAAGTGGCCGCCGATTTGCCCCAACCTCCCGCGCGCGGCGAGGTGCGCGAGGCGACTCGCCACATCATTGAAGCGATCCCCCGAGTCATCACCGCGTTGCCTTCTGTGCGCCGTTGCCTCTGCGGAGCAGGCCAACGCGAGGGGAACTAAAGCCGATGGTCACCATCCGGTCTGTGGAGTCTCCGACCGACCTGGAGCAGGCGGCTAACCTGGGAGCCAGCACCCTCCGCCCCAACCACTACCAGGAAGCGAAGCAGTTCTGGCGTACCGCCGTTCCTGCCGATCCGACCTATCGCCAGGCCAACCAGCGCGTCGTAGAGGTGGATGGCCGGATCGTCGGTCAGGCTCTCATCGTAGATCGCACCGTGGCGATTGGCGTGGCCCGTCTGCGCGTGGGCGGCATCTCCGGTTTCGCCCTCTTGCCGGAGTACCAGTCCCAGGGACATGCCGAGGTCCTCATGCAGGACTGCCTCTCCTACATGAACAAGCAGCGGTACGACCTCTCTGTTGTGAACGCGCCCACGAGTTTCTACCTTCGCTACGGTTACGCGACGGCCTGGCCCTCGTACGCTCTGAAGGTCAAGGCCGAGGACGTAGCGCGTCTTACCTCGCCCCTGAATATCCGCCCGTTGGCCGCCGACGACCTTCCTGCCCTCATGTCTCTCTACGAATCCGCTTCTTTGACCAGGGTAGGGTCATTCCTGCGCGACGAGACCTATTGGCGCTGGCGGCTGGCACAACAACGGCGCGTACGCGTCGCGGTTGACGGCGAAGGCGCGGTGCGAGGATACGTGACCGGCAATGCACCAGCAGAGGTGTTAGAGGCCATTGCGGCAGATCGCGAGGCTGCCATCGCGCTCCTGACCGATTTGGGGCGAGAGGTCTTGGCCGGCGGCGGCAGCGATTGCACCATCAGCGTGCCGCCCGACGACCTCTTCGCCCGTTGGACGCTAGAACTCTGCCCGGTAGATATTTGCCAGGCGTCGCGGCCCGACGCAGGCTGGATGGCCCGTTTTATTGACTTGCCGCGCACCCTCGCGAAACTGACCGAGGAACTAGGCGTGCGCTTGTTGCGCTCGCCCTATCGCGATTGGCGTGGTCGTTTGCGGCTTCTGACCGACATGGGAACCGTTATTCTTGGTTGCCGCTACTCGGAAGTGACGCTGTTGAGCGATGGCTCCACCACGGGGCTATACTGCCGCATCCCCCAGGCCAGGTTGGCTCAACTCCTATTCGGCTACCGCAGCGCGTTTGAAGTGGCCGATGATACCGATGCGTACATCGGCCGCGATGCCATTCCCCTCTTGGCCGGACTGTTCCCCCGCGCGACTGCCGCCCTCGCGGGCCTTGATTGGTTTTGAAATTACCCAAGTAGCCCGGTTGCCGTCTGATGAGGGGCCAAACTACCTATTTCCTGAAATAGCAGCGCGTGGTAAAATAAGAAGTGCGGGGCGTTCGCGGGGCGGACGAGGCGTAGGGGGGCACGTGGCTATCCAGTACAGGCGAGTATCATAGAATTCATCATCGTTGTCACAAGGGGGTTCAGTGGGCGCAGAGCCTGTCAAAGACCGGCTGCATCAACTGGAGCAAGCCCTATCTCAACTGAGAACGATCAAGTCCAGTATGCCGGCTGTGATGCCGGTCATAGAGGGGGTAGTCAATCAATACCATCAGGCCCTGTCGCGCGTGGAGGCGGCGGGCCTGGATATGTCGGAGTTCAAGATCGCCCCGTCCGAGATCGTGCGCAATCCCCTGGCCTCTGATTCTTCGGGGAGGCCAACGAAATTCAGCAATTGGCGCTACGTGGAACGCACGTTGTTCATTGCTCGCTTGCAGGGAGCCAGCGATTTTCTTGCCTCTGTTCTGAGCAACCATCTTTCATAAAAATCCTAGAGGTATTGAGACAAGAGCAGTCCTCAGCGCCTTATCTTGCCTCGCTGTACCACTCCCGGTTCCCCTGCTTGGCTATAGGTTTGACTTACAAATGGTAATCGCCCGCGGCTTCTGGCTGATAGAGGATTTCTTTGACCTCTAATCTTCTCGCCCCATCGGGGACTATCCACGAGAACGTATCGCCGACACGATATCCTAGCATCCCTGTGCCAATGGGAGCCAGGACCGATATCTTTGACTGAGCCATATCTGCCTCGTTTGGAAACACCAGTGTACAAACGATCTCATCACCCGTATCAAGGTCAATCAGCCTTACTCTGGAATTCATCGTGATGACGTCGGCTGGAACATCCGCGGGGGCAACCACCTGGCCACGGGATAACTCGGCTTCCAGACTTTGCATGTACTCATTCGGGCGGCCATCCAGCAGTTTTGCCCCGTTGATCAGTTCCAGTAAGCGTTTCCTGTCATATTCGGTAATGTAGATAGTGCGTTCCTGCATATGATTTACTCTCTTCGGTTTGCTATCCTGGCAAAGCGCGACGCACCTTGTTTCCCGGCTGACCGGCTTACTTACGGCCAACCCGGTCTCGGGGGGCTAGAAGCCGCTGCGGGAAGGACGGGGAATCGCTGTGCCCCTGTCCTTCTGGTTTCCGCGATGCTGGCGCGACTTCTCGCACCCCCAGGCCTCTTAGCGCGTCGCGCGTTGGAAGGTGAGGAAGAAACTGGTGTGGAACTTCCAGGTGCGTTGGGCGATGGTCCCCAGACCTATACCCGCAACGCTGTCGCTGGGGAGTCCATCTATGTAGGCCGTGTATGCCTGGCCTGCCGCGTACATCTGGAAATTGTAAGAGGGCTCGTTTGCTGGTTTGTCCTCGGTCGGGCGCACTTCCTGACCATCGGCCCAGCGCACCACCACTGGCTGGCCGACGATGCGGCCACCGTTCTCATCCAGCACCGTCACATAGATGTGGTGGCGGCCACCTGATTCGTTCTCGTCGGCCCAGCGCGCCTCCACCAGCCGCCAATACTGCTGGCCGGGGTTGACGTTGACCATGGCCAGGTTGACGCCCAACTGATCCAGCCGCCCATCCCAGACGTTAGGGCCTGGACGCTGGGCCGCGCGCGGCGCGGGGGCCGGCGCGGAGGCCGCGGCTGCGCTCCTGTCGGCGGACGTTGTTGGCGTCGCGGTGGGAGGACGCCGGGTAGGTGTAGGCCGTGGCGTATTCGTGGGCGGTATGGAGGTGAAGGTAGCCGTCGGCAACGGGGTGTCGGTAGGCACGGGCGTATCGGTGGGCACGGGCGAATCGGTGGGCGTCGCCGATGGTATGGGTGTGTTCGTCGGGATCGGCGTCTTGGTGGGCAGCGGCGTGTAAGTGGGCGTCGGTAAGGATGCTTCTTCTCCACCGTTCGTCAGTGCCTCGTTAGCCAGGGCGAGGGCAACCGGCGCGACCTCCTGCTTTGCCAGGCGCGCGGCCGGCAACGGCAACGAAGCCAGGACATTAGCTGGTAATTGTGAGGTATCCAGCGATATAGCCGAGATAATCGCCGCTGGCGCGGCTACGCCGATGAGCCAGGCCAGAAGAAGTAGCAGGATCGCGATGCGCGTTTTGGCCGCAGCACTCTGTCCCTGGAACCAGACGGCTGTTTCGTCCACCGACCGTTGCAGGCCCGCCAGCGCGCCGACGATGCCACCCGGCATCACCGTCGCCAGGGCCGGTTGCGGGGCGGGACGCACAGGCCGGACGGTCTCCGGGCGCGCGCGGGGGGCGGGAGCCACTGCGGGCGCGCGCCGCGTCGGGGCTGTCATCGGGCGTGGAGCCTCGGCACGCGGAGCCTCTGGACGCATCAGCCGTTGGCTGATGGCCCGGCTCCGGTTGATGCCGATGGCCGGGTAGCGGAGCATCAGTTCTTCCAGGTCGGCCTTGCCCAACTCCCACAAGTCCACGTCGGTGGCAGCCTGGGCCGTTGTGGAGCGCGGACGGCCGGTGAGGGGGGCACGCTCGCCGAAGAAACTCCCGGCCTCTATCGTGCCGAAAATGACGGAGCCTTCCTCGCTACGCGCGCGCAACGTAACCTGGCCCGACTCTATCAGGTAGAGCCTGTTGCCTGTCTCGCCTTGCCGGTAGATCAGTTCACTGGCGCGGAAGCGGGCCGGCCGCAGACGACTCGCCACGTCATCCAATTGCGAGGCTGTGAGCGAGGCCAGAAGGATCATCTGGCGAAGATGTTGCTCTGCCTGGCGGTCATCGGCAGAGGCGAGCCGCTCGGCCAGGCCGCGGCTCAGGGCGATCCCCAGGGCGGGGTATTGCGTCAGGAGGGCGTCAAAGTCGCTCCGGTACAGGACCCACAAGTTCGTATCGCGCACGGCGCGGGCCGACGAGGTGCGGGCGTGGCCTGTGAGGAGTGCCATTTCGCCGAAAATGCCGCCCACACCGAGCCGCCCCAAGGTCTCCTGGGCTTGGGCTCTGCTGATACTGCCGGCTGCCATCTCTACTTCGCCTACTTCCACCAGGTAGAGCGCGTCCCCCGCGTCCCCCTCGTGGAAGATTATCTCGCCTTTAGGCACAAACTGGACGAGGAGTCGCCGGGCGACGGCCTTCAGGACTTCTTCGGGCAAGGTGGAGAAGAGGGGTGTCGCACCGAGGCGTTCAACGGCGAGAGCCTGGTCGTTGGGGTTCAGGCCGGAGCGCAGGGTGCGGCTGAGGCCGCGCGCCAGATCGGGATAGCGGCCGGTGAGTTCCTCGTAATCGCCCTTTTGCAACAACCATACCAGCGTATCGGTCGCGGCGCGCGCCTCAAATTCCTGGGTTTTGCCGGTGAGCAAAGCCATTTCGCCGAGGAGGGAACCTGGCTCTAGCGTGATGAAATCGCCATCACTTCCCTGATCCAAGTGCACGCGGCCTAATTCAATGATGTAAAGGCCATCTACCCGCGCCCCAGCGGGGATGATGGCCTCGCCCTGGGAAATCTCGCGGGCGCGCAGGCGGGCGGCGATAGCGGTCAATGCTTCGTCGGCCAGGTCTGCCAGGCTCGGAATTTGCCGCAAACGTGCCACGAGGTAGCCTTGAAGTTGTGTCAAGGGCGTGCCGAAGGCCCGGCTCAGTTTGATGCCGAGAGGCGGGTGCTGGGCGATCAACTCTTCCAGGTCGCTACCCGCGAGGGACCACAAATCCACATCGGTCGCGGCTTCTGCTCGCGTCGCGCGCGTGCGTCCCAGGAAGAGGTCGGCCTCGCCGAAGATGCTCCCCGGCCCCAGGCTGGCGAGGATGTCCATGCTTTTGCTGGTCAGGCGCACCCAACCGGACTTGACCAGGTAGAGGGCACCCGGTTCCTTGCCCGCGGCGAAAAGCGTATCCCCCTGGCGATGGTGCTCCAAATGGAGCCGCTCGCTGAGGAGTTCCTGTTCCGCGTCCGTCAGACCGGCAAAGAGGGGGGCGTTCTGGATGAAGCGGTTCTTCACGATTGAGTTACCCTCCCGGTGGGATGCGCGGCTGTCCAGCGAACGGCCGCGAGCAGGTTCGTGCGTGCTCAATAGGTGCGCTCAAAGACGACTTCGTACACGTAGTGCCCAACCGCAAACAAGTATTGATGGCTCTCCAGTTCAGCCTTACAGGTGGCATCGTCGGGATGGGGCTTGCAGGTGCAGTACCCGGCATCCCTGATCAGGTCAAAATCGGGCCAGTCGGCACTCATCCCACGGGTCACTTCGCTCAGACGGTTGCCACCTTCATCCATGATGTCCAACTGGCCGCCACCGCCCCGATAGATATCCCATTCCACCCGCCCCGGCCCCTTACCCTGAGCCCCTGTTACATGAATCTGACCAGAGAAGATCTCGCGCACCCTCACGCCGTCCAAACGGTTGCCCGCGGGGTCAACAACCAGGGCCATGATGTAGTGGTCGCCGGCGTTGCAGCGTTGAGCATCCTGGTTAATCGGTCGCAGCCGGACGCTTTTCACGCGGTAGGCTACGGCGGGCCTCGGTGCCTCGGTAGGCGGTGCCGGTGTAGGAGTCATCTTCGGCGTCGGGGTTGCTCTCGGCGTTGGCGTGGGCGACGGCGGGATGTTGGCAGCCACATTGACATCCTGCAGGCGACCACCTTCTTCTACCACGCTGGCGGCGATCCAGCCCTGTTTACCATTAATACAACAAACCTGCCACCAGTCGCCCGCCGGATTGCGGCCCACGATCTGCAATAGTGCGTTTTTCTTGAGCGCGCCCATGACCTGATAGGTAGTGCCCGGACCCAGACGCACATTAGCCTCTGTTATGGCTAACGCAAAAGGAGAGGGAATGGGTGTGGGTGTGGCAGAGGGAGGCATCGGCGTTGCCGTGGGGGGGACAGGGGTATCCGTAGGCGGAACTTCGGTCGCGGTCTCGGTGGCGGTGGGTGTGTCGGTGGCGGCGGCAGCGACCAGGAGAGCACCTGGTGTAGCCGTTGCCTCTACGGCAGCCTGGGCCTTAGCCGACATCTCGGGGGCGGCTTCGGTGGACTGCGAGGCGACCTGAGAGCCTGCGGCCTTCATTGCCTCGGCAGGGGTTGGCTCTGCCGGTTCAGGGAAGGCGGTGGCGATGTATCGGACGATGGCCTCGGTCTCCATACCCAGATCGCGAGCCAGCCCTACCAGACTGACGACCAGTTCGCCGTCGCGTTCTTCGCGTATGTATTGCTCTGCCAGGAGCGCCACGTATTGCCGGCTATTAGGAAGCCCCAATTGTTCCAGACGGGCCTGGGCCCGCGCGAGATCCTGAGTGGTCGCGTAGTCCTTGGCAATAGTGAGAACCTGTGCTTCTCGCTCTTGCGGGCTAGGAGAACGTGATGGCGCGGCACATGCGGCCAGCATGGCAAGGGTCGCACCCAGGAGTAGCAACAAACCGAGACTACGATAACCTGGTCGCCTCATAGTCCTCTCGTTAGGGGTGGAATAGGAGCCGGTAGTTGGGAAGGGCTGTGCTCCACAATCTGTTCGGGCAAAGCCAGCGCGGCAACCGGCGAGCAGGGCGCTGCCGGCTCAGGTGCCGAAGGTGGGAGTCGAACCCACAAGAGGAAACCTCACGCGATTTTGAGTCGCGCGCGTCTGCCAGTTCCGCCACTTCGGCGTCTATCTCCCTTTGAGTATAGACCAAGACTCAGATTTCGTCAAGTCATTCGCGAAGTGGAATGGGATTTCAGCCGATGGCGGTATGTGTGGACTAGGCGGCGGAAGTGTGCTAGACTCGTCGCATGAAGGACACTCGTTTTCCCATCCGAACCTCCGTCCCATGTCCATAGAAAACGTTCGCCGCGCCCCCGCCGCTCTCGCCGCCTCTCTTCTCGCCCCTGGTATAGAAGGCGATGAGAGACATAATTACCGCAACCTTCTCCTCAACGGGACTTGCTTCGGGCCTGTTGACGGAGGCATCCTGACATATTTACCCGTGTTTATGGCGCGCTTGGGCGCGTCTCCTTCGCTCCTTAGTCTGTTGACCTCTGGCCCTTCGCTGATCGCCCTCCTGTCTTATATTCCGGGAGGGGCTTATGTGGAACGTCGCTCCAACCTGGTGCGGCTGGTCGCCTCTTCCTCCATCATCACACGCAGTAGTTACCTACTTATCGCTCTTTTGCCTTTCGCCTTTGCTCCTGCTTACATCCCGGTTGCTGTCGTTGTCCTGTGGTCGCTCGCTGCGGTCCCCACCGGCGTCATGATGGCCTCTTGGACCACGGTCATGCAGAAGGCAGTATCGCCGCGGCTCCGGGCACAACTCAACGGCACACGCTGGGGGCTCATGAGCGTCGTCTCGGCTATCGCCATGGCTCTCTTTGGGAACATGCTCGACCGCGCCCCTTTCCCTGCCGGTTACCAGGTTGTCTTTGCTATCTCGTTCGTGGCAAACCTCGGCCACATCTACTTCTGGCTCAAAATTCGTGTGCCGCCCTTTGTGCGAGACCGTTCGGAACCATCTCAGGAAACAGGCCTGACCCAACGTGTGCAGGCCTTTTTGCGTCCCTTTGCCCAGAGCCGCGCTTTCGTCCGTTACAACCTGGCGACGTTTGGCTACCGTTTGGCGCTCAATATGCCCGCCGCGCTCTTCAGCATCTTTTGGGTGAAGGATCTTCAGGCTACCGATACCTGGATCGGGCTGCGGGGGACTGCGGGGTATGTAGCATTGGTAGTGGGCTACGCGTTCTGGGGGCGGATGGCAAACCGCCTGGGTCACCGGAACCTGCTCATCATCTGCGGGGCGGGGTTGGGGTTCTATCCTATGCTCACGGCCCTGGCTCCTTCTATGCAGTGGCTGTTGCCCGTGGCGATGGTATGGGGTTTCACCGTCGCGGCCATTGACATCGGCTTCTTTGATATGCTCCTGGCTGTCTGCCCGGAAGGTCGCCAGCCCAGTTTTGCCGCGGCTGCCAACATATTGTCTAACGTCGCTGCTCTCACCGGGCCATTGCTGGGAGCCCTGCTGGCGCAAGCCTTAAGTGTGCGGGCTGCGCTCTTCGTGAGCGGGGTGTTGCAGGTGGTTTGCGTTGTCTTCTTCCTCCTGCTCCCCACGCGGGAGCAGGAGGGGCTTGCTTCGTCTTAAGCCTTCACCCCCTCTCCCAAAGTTGGGAGAGGGGGCGAGGGGGTGAGGGCCTGAGACGGCACTGCTGCCTATATGAATAGAGGAATCTTATGCCAAAACGATTGGTTGTCGGTATCTCCGGCGCGAGCGGCGTCATCCTCGGTATCCGGTTGTTAGAGGTTATGCGCGCCGTCCCCGATTGGGAGACGCACCTCATCGTCAGCCCCGCCGCGCGCATCACCATCGCCCAGGAGACAGATTGGCGCATCTCTGACGTAGAAGCCCTGGCGACGCAGGTATATGACAACCGCGACATCGGCGCGGCCCTTGCCAGTGGTTCGTTCGCCACCGCGGGCATGGTCATCATCCCGTGCAGCATCAAGACGCTGTCGGCGGTGGCAAACTGTTACGCCGAAGACCTCCTGGCGCGCGCCGCCGACGTAACTTTGAAAGAAGGTCGCCCCCTCGTTCTCGTCCTGCGCGAGACGCCGCTGCACCGGGGGCACATCCGCCTGATGCAACTGGCCGCGGACGTAGGCGCGGTCCTCTTCCCGCCGGTTCCTGCCTTCTACGCGCGCCCGCAGACCGTGGACGACGTCGTCAACGGCACGGTGGGCCGCGTGCTGGCGCGCCTGGGAATTGAGAACGAGTTGTACTTCCGGTGGGAGGGGATGAGAGAGGTAGGCACGCGGCGGGGGCGGAGGGGTGAGAGTAAAACGTAAAACGTAAAACGTAAAACGTAAAACGTAAAACGTAAAACGTAAAACGTAAAACGTAAAACGTAAAACGTAAAACGTGATTGAGAGACGGCAATCCGTTGACAGGATATATCTTTAGGATATAATATGGATATGGTTTGGAGGTGTAAGATGGCGACAAAAGTGTTGGTCTCTTTCCCTGATGAGTTCTTGGCCGAGGGAGATCGCATCGCCCGCGAGGAATCACGCACCCGCAGCGAACTCCTGCGCGAGGCCATCCGTCTCTACATAGAGAATCGCCGGGGCAAAAGGCGGCCCCTGGACGATCCGCGAGTCCAGCGTGCGGTCGCCATCCAGGATGCCATCGCCCGCGTCTCTTCTGATAGGACGGGGGACAGCACGGAGGAGATCCGCCGCTGGCGCGAGATGCGCCGGTGATGCTGACTTCCGCCGTGCTGGATACCTCATCCGTCGTGAGATCGGCATCGCGCGTGAATTTGACATCACCGTCTATGATGCGGCCTTTGTGACTGTGGCGGAGATGTTGGATACCACCCTCGTCACTGCCGATGAGAAGATGGCTCGCCGCCTGGCTTCGTTGGCTTACGTGGTGTATCTGGCAGAAGCCATCGGTTAAAACCGACGGCAGGTGGCTGGGAAGCCCGCAGAGCGGGCTTAACATGATAGTCGTCGGATTTTATCCGATGGTATGGGTTGCGCGGACTGCCATCGGTTAAAACCGACGGCAAGTGGCTGGGAAGCCCGCAGAGCGGGCTTAACATGATAGTCGTCGGATTTTATCCGATGGTATGGGTTGCGCGGACTGCCATCGGTTAAAACCGACGGCAAGTGGTTGGGAAGCCCGCAGAGCGGGCTTGGTATAACAGCCGCGGATCATTCGATGGCGGAGGAACATTGTGCATGAAGCGCGCCAGCGCCTTTCACCAATTGGTTTACCATTTCGTGTGGGCTACGAAAGATCGGCTGCCCCTTGTCACACCTGCGGTTGAAGCACGGCTGTGCCCCTATATTGGCTACAAGTGCAAAGAACTGGGGTACACTCTACATGCGGTCAATGGGGCGCAAGACCATCTCCATATACTTGTTTCGCTTACACCCTCCATGCTGGTGGCTGACGTCGCCAAGAACCTGAAAGGCGCATCTTCGCACTACATCAACAAAGAAAGTGGGCTGGGCGAGATCCTGTATTGGCAAGATGGTTACGGGGTGATTACATTACGCGAATCCGAAATCCCGAAAGTCGTGCAATACATCCAAAACCAGAAAAGGCATCACGCGCAAGGTAATCTTTCGGATATCCTGGAGCGATTTCAAGAATGAACCTGCGTAGCAGGTTTTCTAATCCAGCCGTCGGATTCTATCCGATGGCGAGGTGTTAGTACGGCGAGTACGCCTAATACGGAGTACCTAATGACCGAACTGATTTGGGATGGCAAGTACAAGGACGGCAAGCGCGTCGCACCCCTGCGCGTCGCCCTGCCCTTCCAGACCGTCGAGACGGTGAACGAATCCGCGCAAGAACGCCAACTCGCGCTGGACCTCTACAGCACAGGGCGCGACCCCGCCTGGCGCAACCGGCTGATTTGGGGCGACAAAAAGTACGTTCTGCCGTCGCTCCTGGAAGAATTCGCGGGCCAGGTGAACCTGATTTACATTGACCCGCCGTTCAACGTGGGCGCGGACTTCTCCTTCACCGCGACGATTCCCGAAAACCCCGAAGATGACGAAGACGGAGCGACGACCTTCACCAAAGAGCCGAGCGTGATTGAGATGAAAGCGTACCGCGATACCTGGGGCCGCGGGCTGGATTCTTATTTGCAATGGTTTTACGAGGCAATCGTGCTGTTGCGCGAGTTGCTGGCGGAGAATGGGAGCATCTATGTGCATCTTGATTGGCACATCGGACATTATGCAAAGGTTGTAATGGATGAGGTTTTTAGCCGGGAGAGTTACGTAAATGAAATCGTATGGTGGTACTACAACAAATTTCAGGGGAACATTAACCACTTCGCCGCAGACCATGATGTGGTCTTTTGGTATCGCAAGGGAGACAAGTTTGTTTTCCAGCCACAACAGGAAGAACGGGATACTCCCACTCGGCAAATCAAACGGAAATGGGACAAGGAAAAAGGCAGAATTGTGAATGTTAAGGGTGAAGATGGTAAAGTCGTATATCAAGACTCTACATCGAGAACTATAGATGACGTCTGGCGGATTTCTATGCTTCAACCTGCTGATATGACAGAGAACCTACGCTATCCCACCCAAAAACCCGAAGCCTTGCTGGAGCGCATCATAAACGCGTCATCCAACGAAAACGACCTGGTGCTGGATTGCTTCGCCGGCAGCGGCACAACGGCAGCCGTCGCCGAGAAACTAAACCGCCGTTGGCTGGCCTGCGACCTGGGCCGCTTTGCGATTCACACCACGCGCAAGCGGCTCCTCTCCATTGAAAACGTGCGCCCGTTCATCGTGCAAAACCTGGGCAAGTACGAGCGGCAGGTGTGGCAGGCCGCGGAGTTTGGCGAGCAGGCCGACGCGCGCAACCTCTCCTATCGGCGGTTCCTCCTTGACCTCTACAAAGCGCGCCCCATCACAGGCTACACCTGGCTCCACGGTCTCAAAGGCGGGCGGATGGTGCACGTCGGAGCGGTGGACTCGCCTGTTTCCGTGGGCGACGTGACGAACATCGTAGCGGAGTTCAAGCGCGCTATCGGCACTGGCAAGGACGCGCCCGCGACGAACGGCGTGGACGTCCTCGGTTGGGATTTCGCCTTTGAGTTGAACGAGGTCGCCAAGCAACAGGCCGCGCAGGCCAACATCAACGTCCGCTTTCTGCGCATCCCCC